>CANHXZ010000021.1 GCA_947464785.1 Flavobacteriales bacterium
AGCAAAAAATTCCCCATCACCTTAGGCATCAAGGCGGCCAAGACTGAGTCCGTGCTCCTCACGCACGCGGAGGGACGGCCCACCACCCAACAGTGGGCCTCGCGGATGGCAGCACCCTTTTCGGACCCCAACGTGCGCCTGGTTTTGGGCGCAGTCCGCATGGAAGAAGGAACTGGATGGTGGGCCAGAACCGTTCGGTTTGCGCATGCTTTTCGTCAATTGGAGTATTTGTCTTGGGCCAAATGGGGCTTGGTACTATCCGGCGACGGCGCCAATTTAGCCTACCAGCGCTCGCTCTTTTTTGAATTGAAAGGTTTTCTTTCGCACATGCACCTGACCTCCGGCGAAGACGACCTCTTTGTCAACGAGGCAGCCCCCCAAACCAACGTGCGTGTGGTGCTGCATCCGGATGCGCAGGTAACCGTCCCCCTGCCGGCCAACAAAGACCGGTGGAAGCGCACCTTGCGCGATCAGGCCCAAGCGCGTTCGGCGTACCGGCCGTCCACCCTTGCCGCGCTGCAGCTGCACAGCTGGGTTCAGTGGCTCTTCGCGTTGTCCGCATTGGGCACGGCCGCACTCATCCCGTTGGTTCCGAATTGGTGGATTTTCTGGTTGGCCCTGGTGGGCGGCCGAACCGTGCTGGTTTGGATCCAATGGGCTTTAGCCGGACGCTTTCTTGCCTTGGGGGGATTGGTGGTTTTGTTCCCGGTTTTGGAATGGGTCTACTGGTTCCAACGCATGGGTCTGGCCGTACGCCGAACCTTCACGCCCGCAAAACGACGTTGGTAAGATGGAGGCACTACTCTCTTCTCAAGCGGCCAACGGATATTTAGAATCCCTAGGCCTGTTCCTAACGGACCACCAGCGCGAACAGTGGCAGGCATTGCCGGTGGAATTGGCCGTATGGAACGCGCAAATCAACGTGGTGTCTAGAAAGGACATGGAGCACGCCGCGGAACGCCACCTCCTGCATTCTGCCTGTTTGGCGCCTTTTTTGGGCCCGCTGGACGGTCAGCGCGTGGTGGACATTGGCACGGGCGGTGGGTTTCCGGGCATTCCTTTGGCCATTTTGTACCCCAACACCCACTTCACGCTGGTGGATTCCATCGGCAAGAAAATCAAGGTGGTTCAGGCCCTGGCCGACGCCTTGGAATTGAAGAATGTAGAGGCCGTGCACGCACGCGTGGAGTCCCTTCCAGGCGGTTTTCGAACCGCGGTGACGCGGGCCGTGGCCCCCATGCCCCAGCTCTTAGAGTGGATGCGGAATCAATGGGCCCCCGGTGCCGGACGGCGGTTGCTGGCCCTCAAGGGCGGCGATTTGCGCGAAGAATTGCAGGGCATTCCCCACTGCACCGTTCATCCGTTGGCGGACCGCATTCCCACGGAGTTTTTTTCCACCAAATCCGTGGTGGAAGTGCGCGTTCGGTAGCGTTTAGCCCGACTGCTCTGCGCTTGCGTCGTTTTTCACGCTTCACAACCAACAAAAAAGGCCGGTAAACCGGCCTTTTTTGTGTTTGAAATCCGCGGCGCGCACGGCGTGCGCGCCGCAACTCCTCAACCCAAGAAGGGGTAGCGGTAGTCCGTTGGGGAAACCAACGTTTCCTTGATGGTGCGGGGAGACACCCAGCGAATCAAGTTGAGGTAGGAACCCGCCTTGTCGTTGGTGCCGCTGCCGCGCGCGCCGCCAAACGGCTGCTGGCCCACCACGGCACCCGTGGGTTTGTCGTTGATGTAGAAATTGCCCGCGGCATTTTCCAAACGCTTCATCGCGTGCTCAATGGCGTACCGGTCGCGCGCGAAAATCGCTCCCGTCAACGCGTACTCGGACGTTTCGTCCACGAGTGTAAGGGTTTCCTCCCAAGCAGCATCTTCGTAGATGTAGACGGTCAAAACCGGGCCAAAGATTTCCTCCACCATGGTTTTGGACTTGGGGTTGGTGGTCACCACCACCGTGGGGGCCACAAAGTAGCCTACGGACTTGTCGTACGTTCCGCCCGAAAGGATGGTGCACGACGGATCTTGCCGAGCTGCCTCAATGTAGCCGGCGATTTTGTCGAACGAGCGCTCGTCGATTACGGCCGAAAAGAAATTGCCGAGGTCCGCCGGGGTGCCCATGCGCACGGTAGCCAATTCCGCCGCAAGCTTTTCTTGGAAGGCGCCTGCCAGGGAGCGGGGGACGTACGCCCGGGAAGCTGCGGAGCATTTTTGGCCTTGGAACTCAAACGCACCGCGCAGGGCGTTGGCCACCACCGCGTCTACGTCTGCGGAAGGGTGCGCCACAATGAAATCCTTGCCGCCGGTTTCGCCCACAATGCGCGGGTAGGATTTGTAGCGGTCCAGGTTGTTGGAAATGGTCTTCCACAAATGGCGGAAAACGCCGGTGGAGCCTGTAAAGTGAAGGCCAGCAAAATCTTTGTGGGAGAAAACCACATCGCCCAAATCCGGGCCGTCCACCGTAACCAAGTTGATGACGCCCGCCGGGAGACCCGCCATTCGGAACAAATTCATCACCACGTGGGCCGAATACACCTGCGTGTCCGCCGGTTTCCAGACCACCGTGTTGCCCATCAATGCGGGCGCTGCCGGTAGGTTTCCGGCGATGGCGGTAAAATTGAAGGGCGTAATGGCCACCACAAACCCTTCCAACGGGCGGTATTCCAAACGGTTCCACATGCCGGGCAACGAGTCGGGCTGTTGCGCGTAGAGGTCCGTCATGTACTGCACGTTGAACCGCAGAAAGTCTGCAAATTCGCACGCCGCGTCAATTTCTGCTTGGTGTGCGGTTTTGGATTGCGCCAACATGGTGGCGGCGTTGATGGTGGACCGGTAGGGGCCGCTCACCAGGTCCGCAACTTTTAAAAAGATGGCGGCGCGCTGTTCCCAGGCCAAGGATCCCCAGGCCGGGCGCGCGGCCAAGGCCGCGTCCACCGCTGCTTGCACGTGGGTTTTGTCTCCGCGGTGCCAAGCGCCAATGGTATGGTGCCGGTCGTGCGGTGGGGTGATGTTGACCGTTTGGCCGGTGCGAACTTCTTCCCCATTGATGAACATCGGAACATCCACATGCCCCGCGTACATTTCGTTGTACTTGGCTACCAACGCTTCGCGCGCCGGTGTTCCGGGGGCGTAGGAATGGACGGGTTCGTTGACCGGGTTGGGGACGCGAAATTGGCTGTTGGTGGACATAAGTAGGGAGTTAACGCAAGGGTTGATACTCGTAATGGAAAGGCAAAGGTCGGGCGTAAAGAGGTATGCGCCAAAGACGCTGCGCTCGGGTACTCAAAGATCCGTTGGATCCGTGGGTTCTTGGATGACCTGCATCACGGACCCTTCGTAGCCAATGCGCAAGGCGCTCAAACCGCCTCCGCGCCAGCAGCCGGTGTCTATGCCCCAGGCGCGCGGCGCAGCAAAAAAGGTGGGTTTTCCGGTAAGCTGTACTACGTGGCCAAACAACTGAAGTTTACCCACCGAGCGAAGGGGGGAGCGGTTGTGCAGCACGCCGCGGCTGCTGAAGGCGTTGTAGGGGTCGCGGGCGGTGGCGGCCACTCCGGCATGGGTCACCAACAAATAAGGGGTTTCCCATTTGAGCGGTAGGTTTCGCATCCATTCCGCCGTTTTCCGCATGCTCACCTCCCGTTTGACGAAGTCCTTCTTGGACTTTTCCACCACGGGGAAGATTTTTCCGTCCAATATGGATTCCTCAAACATCAGTTCGTGGTTGCCCTTCACCACAAATACGTGGTACGGAAATTCAGCCTGCAACCCCCGCACGTACTCCACCACCTTGGCGGAACGTCGGCCCTTGTTCACCAAGTCTCCGGCAAACACCAAAAACTCTTCTCCGGTTTTCCAATGCAATTCCACCAACCGTTTAACGGTTCGGTAGCATCCGTGGACGTCGGCAACAACCAAGACATTCATTGCGGTGGGGCGGATAAGCGACGTGGGGTAGGCGTTTAATCTGCGTGGAAAGGTCGCTGTGGCGGCTTGGGCAAGGAGGTTACTCGTTGCGCACCCAATCCATTCAATTTGAGCCGATTAACTGTTCAGCATCACCGGCATCACCAGCATCAAAATATCTTCGCCGTTTTCGGTGCCGTCGGACGGAACGATGAGTCCGGCGCGGTTGGGCGAAGACAGTTCAATGCGCACTTCCTCGGATTCCAGATTGCCCAGCATGTCTGCGATGAAGCGGGAGTTGAAGCCGATTTCGATGTCGTTGCCCTCGTAGTGGCACGTCAAGCGTTCGTGGGCCTTGTTGGCGAAATCCACGTCTTCTGCGGAAATGTGCAACTCGTTGCCCGCCACCTTGAAGCGAATCTGGTGCGTGGTTTTGTTGGCGAAAATGGACACGCGCTTGGTGGAGCTCAGCAAGGAGGTGCGGTCCAGAGTCATTTTGTTGGGGTTGTCCCGCGGGATGACGGCCTCGTAGTTGGGGTATTTGCCGTCGATCAGGCGGCAGGTGAGGACGGTGTCGTCGTACTCAAAACGAGCGTTGGCTGCGGTGTGGGTAATGGTTACCGTATTGGCGCCGTTGCCCACGGATCCCTTCAGCAAATTCAACGGCTTTTTGGGCAAAATAAACTCCGCGGTGTGGTCCGTGCCCAAGTCCGTGCGGCGGTAGCGCACCAATTTGTGGGCGTCGGTGGCCACGAAGGTGAGGCTGTCGGCAGCAAACTGGAAAAATACGCCGCTCATGACGGGGCGCAAATCGTCGTTACCGGCCGCAAACAGGGTCTTTTGAATGGCCGTGGTCAGCACGTGCGCGGGCAATTCAGCGGAGCTGGCGTCTTCCAAATCTGGAAGTTGCGGGAATTCAGATCCGTCCACAAAAGCCACGGAATACTTACCAAAATCGCTGCTGATCTCCACCGCGCCCGCCTTGGCGTCGAAGGTAAAGGTCAGGGGTTGCTCCGGAAAGGACTTGAGGGTGTCCAGCAAAATGCGCGCCGGTACGGCCGCCAAACCGTCGCCGTCTGCTTCCACGCGCACGGTGGTGCTCATGGTGGTTTCCAGGTCCGACGCCGTTATTTTTAACGCCGAAGGAGCTAACGCAAACAAGAAGTTGTCCAAAATCGGCAACGTGTTGTTGCTGTTGATGACGCCGGAGATCGATTGCAAGGAGCGGAGCAGTTGGCCGCTGGAGACGATGAATTTCATAGGAGCAAATTAACGGAACGAACGAAGGGAAAACAAGGCCGATTGAAAACCGTGGCGTTGGATCAACACAAACCGATCGTCGCTCACAAAAGCGTAGTATCGATCCGGGTCAAAGCGCGATGCCGGCGCGCCCTCAAAGGGCACCGCTTCCGGATCACCAGGTACGTGGTAGGCCGTCAGCGTCCAATCTTGGTCCTTGGAGCGAAGGTACAATTCGAAAACCGGTTGGCTCTTCCGCAAGCTGTCTTGTTTGCCAAAAACTTTATCCGACGGGATGATCATGCCTTCGTACATGAGGGTGCGGTAGGCCGCAAAGGCGGCTTGTACGGACAAATCCCGCGGCTGGGCCAAGGGAGCGCCCTTCTGCCCGTTGGCCAGCAAAGGATACACGGCGTAGCTGCCGTCGTCCGCCCGGGTCAGCGCCACGGAGGCAAACGCCGAATCAAAGTAGCGCATGCGCACCTCGCGCAGGTCCCGGTGGTCCACGCCAAAAAGAGTGCGGTCCCGCCACAGATCCTCGCGGGTGAAAAAGCGGGAACTCAGGTAGCCGTTGAAGCCGGGAATGTGCACCGCATACGGTTGATCTGCCCCGTGGAGCATCATGTAGGTTCCCAGCATGTCTGGGGTTTCCGTGCCCACATAAAAATGCTTCACCTCGTCGCCGTTGGCGTACACCGTTACCTCCTTGCCGTAGGTGGAAAGGGATTGAACAATGGTGGGCAGGGCAGACTGCTGCGGGAAATTGCGCAGTTCCATGCGGTGGAAGGTTTCCAGCAAAACGTCTACGGCGTCCGGCCGAGCGGGGTATTTGCCGTTCACCATCCAGCGTCCGTTTTCGCGGGAGAGCACCACGGTGTCTGGCGTCTTGTCCCAGATCTCAATGCGGTCTACGGAGGCGGTGTCCCGGTAGGAAAAATCGTAGTTCTGTTCGCGGTGGTCCGTCCCCAAAGAGAGCGAATAACGGTACAAGCCGTAACCGACCAAAGCGGTGCCGGCGAGCAACAAAAGGATCGTTTTGGGTTTGCGGAGCAATCGGCTCATCGGGGAGTGGAGTAACGTCGTTTGCGGTTGAGGCGGAACAAGAAACCGCCCAGGGCCACGAGGGCCAGCGGCAATACGGTATTCAGGGTTTTCCAGAAGGAGCCCTCGCGGGCCACCCGTTGGGCGTCCAGCAGGCGCAATTTCACCTCGCGGCTGCGCACCCCAATGAGCCCTTGGCTGTCCAACAGGTAGTCCACCGCGTTCAGGACAAAATTGGAGTTTCCGTACTGCATGTCCGTGTACTGATCGTAGCCCATGGGCAAGGGCACTCCGCGAGCGAGGTTGGGATTCACCACGTTGAGTTGGTTCTTGGCCAAGTCGCCGTCTGCCACCACCACCATTTGCGTGGGCTTGCTTTCCGCCAGGAGCGGAATCTGTTTTCCTTCTTCGTTGTTGGGCGCAATGCGGTTTTTGAACACGGACGGGAATGTTCCTTCCAGCAGCACGGCCATGGGCAACAAGCGATCCTGGAAGGTGGCTTCCACCGGTTCCTCGTACAGCGTGCGCAGGCTCACCACGCTGGGCGTGGCCTGGCGCTTGGCGTAGGGCGAGGACTGCAGCAAGACGGTCTTCTTCACGCCAGGAACGGCAACGGTGTCCAGGGAGGTGCCAAACTCCACGCGCACGGCGTTCAAGTCCTTGGAAATGGGGTGCTTGGTTTGCGCCATCAGCAACGGGAAGTACACCCACCGGTGCACGGCCCGACGGTCGTTCACGCCCCCCGCCACTAAGTCTTGCACCAAACTGGTGTTCACGCGCACGCCGTACCCAAAGAGCTGATCGCTCAGGCGCAGGGCGTCCCACTGCGGGTACGCCAAAAATTCGGGCGCACGGCTCAAGCTGTCGATTTCCGCATGCACTGCGTCCACGGCCCAGATCACCTTACCGCCGGACATGATGTACTGGTCCAGCAGCCACTTGTCCAGGTCGCTGAACGGTTGGGTGGGCTTGTTGATGACCACCAACTGGTACGTATTCAAACGCAGTTGTTGCTGCACCAAGGACAGCTGCTTCGTCACGCTGTCCACCACAAACTCCCGCAGGTTGAAGCGTTCTACGGCATAGTTTTTGGACAATTCGTATTCCAAGCTCGCCGATTTGGGACGGGGCAACTCCCCATGTCCTTCCAGCAAGGCCACGCGGGGACGGTCCGGAACCACCAACTGGCGCAGGGAATTGGCCAGTGCGTACTCCAGGTTTTGCACCGACGCATTGATTTGCGCCTCCGGCGCCACCGCAAACTGCTCGGTCAGCAGCAACACCACCGTTTCCTTGTCTCCGTAGGAGGCCACGGCCCCCGGAAACAACTCCACGTTGCGCACGCCATTTTTTTCCTTGATCTCTACCTGCACGGCGCCCAGTCCTTTGGTGCGCAGTTGCTGGTACACTTCCGCTCGGTCCCGTTCGTCTTCGGACTCGGACGGATCCACCAATCGGAACTGAACCAGTCGGTTTTCCGCCCGGAATTCGTTCAGCATTTGCAGCGTTTCGCGTTTCAAACGTTGGAAACCCGTAGGCAAGTCACCCTCCAGATAAACGGTAAAGAGCAGCGGTTCGTCCACCTGCTCCAACAAGGCCAACGTGGATTTGCCCAGAGAATAGCGCTTTTCTGCGGTGAGGTCCCAGCGGAAGTGGCCCCATTGGGAAGCCACGTTCACCGCCAACACCACGGCCGCGAGCACGGCCCAGTCCCGGGCGGGTTTGTTGCTGTTTCCGCGGCGCATGAGGACCCAGCGAGCGGCGCCCAGGAAGAGCGCGGAAATTCCCGCAAAGTAAAAGATGTCCCGACTGTCCAGAACGCCCCGCGAGAGGGAGAGGTAGTGCTCGTTCATGCCCAACTGGAGGATGAAGAGCTGGATGCCTTGGAAGATGGACAAGTCCGCCATGCGTTCGAGGCCGTCGAACAGCAAGAAGCTGCCCAACATGCCGCCGATGAAGGCCACAATGGTGTTGTCCGTCAGCGAGGACGCAAAGAGCCCGATGCTGAGGTAGGCCGAGGCCAAGAGAAACAGCCCCACGTAGGAGCCGGCCACGCTGCCCAAGTCCATGTTGCCGGTGGGATTCCCCAGTTGGTAGACGGTGACGGCGTAGATCAGGGTAGGCAGGAGGGCCAGGGCCACCAAAACCAATCCGGCCAAAAACTTACCCAAAACGATTTGACCGTCGGACAAGGGTTTGGTGAGGAGCAGTTCCAGGGTGCCCAACCGACGTTCGTCCGCCAGCATGCGCATGGTCAAGGCGGGGATCAGAAATAGGAACACCCACGGCGCCAGCATGAACAGGCCGTCCAGTTGCGCGTAGCCGCTGTCCAACAGGTTGAATTCACCCGGGAAGAGCCACAAGAACAAGGAGGTCAGGGCAAGGAAGACCACCAAAACGGCGTAGCCGGTGATGGTGGCGAAGAAGCTGGCGATTTCTTTGAGTACGAGGGCGCGCATGGCTTAGGCAGGAATTGCTACAGGACGGACGGTCCACGCACGCGCTGGAGCGCTGAACGTGGCCTTGACCGGGGGCCAAATTTCGGCAAATAGTGGGGATGTTCGGTAGTTTTCTAGATCGGATTCTGCAGACCACCGGCTGAGGGTGAAAAACTGACCCGTTTCGGGGCCTTCCAGCAGTTCCACGGAACGGCATCCGGGGAAGTTTTGGATGCGGCATTGGTAGGTGTTGAAGAGGTGCAAAAAAGCGTCGCGCTGTGCGGGATCCACGGTGAGTTGCACCCAGCGAACGCACGCGGCGGGGGCGGACGGTACGGTACACCGCGCGGCGGTTTCTTGCGAGGGGGCAGCGCGCTGGGGCGCGGGCGTACCCTCCGCGCCGCGCTCACGAGCGCGGTCTTTGCCGCGCTGGGGCGATCGGGAAGAGCCGGTTGGCGCTTCAGCGGTGGGGTGCGAATCAGCGTGCATTCCCAAAGAGCAAAGAAATGGGGGTGTTGGCCTGCAAACCCATGAGGGAGGCCGCTGTGTTGGCCTTGGTGTCCGGCTCGGCCAAACCAATTTCCAAGTAACCGCCGCGGTTGTAGCGCAGAAAGAGGTCGCCCGGTTTTCCGGCGTCGCGCAGGGACTCCGGCCAGCGGGAGACTTTACGGCCGCGCACCATGGCGTGGACGGGGCGTCCGGCGGCCAGGGATTCAATCCAAGGCTGGGTGGCGTTGGTGACGGCGTTGCCGTAGTGGTCAATGAATTGTACGATGCATTCGGCGGCGCCTTCGTTCAAAACGCGCGGCTCCGGGAGGGACAGGGTGTTCCAGTGGGCGAGGGGCGTGCCCAGGTCTGCCAGTTGGTGTCCGCGCGCGAGCCGCGCAGCGGCGAGCGCAACGGTTTCGGAGGGGTGCCCACTGCCCTCGGGAGCGTGCAACCGCACCAGCGATTCCGGGAGGGCGTCGGGCCGAATCAAGGCCATACCTCCGTGGTTCATGCCCACAAAAAAGTGGCCGTCCGCGCGGTAGGCAATGGGGAAAACGTCTGCAGACGGGGCGCTGTCCACCAGCACCACGTGCACGGAGTTTTTTGGGTAGTGCGGGTAACTCAACCGAACGATGTACGCGGCGTCCAGGAGGTTGCGGGGCGGAACGGCATGCGTGATGTCCACCACCGGCACGGAAAAACCCAATTGGATCATCTCCCGCCACACGGTTCCGCGCAGGGCGGCGCCGTCGGGGTCCTTGGGTCCAAAATCCGTGGTGAGGGTTATCATGGGGATGCCGTACTTTTGCGTGCATAAAGGTACCGATTCCCCCTTGATTGAGAAGTCTATTTCCCTAGAAGATGTCGACCCCGCAGCGGTGTTCGGCGCCCACAACGCGTACTTGAATCAGCTGCGCGGTTTCTACCCCAAAGTAAAGGTGGTTGCCCGGGGAAACGACGTCAAATTGACGGGCGATCCGCACGACGTGGCCCAGTTTGAGGAAAAACTCCACCTCATTGTGCTGCACGTGCAGCGTTTTCAGGTGCTCACGGAGGATCAGCTGGACCGCATTGTGCAGGAGACCGGCCCGCAGGTGCTGCATCAACTGGCCGCGCACGACGAAGTGATTGTGCACGGCGTGCACGGAATTCTGGTGAAAGCGCGCACCGCCAACCAACGTAAAATGGTGGAAGCACTTCAGGAGAACGACATGCTCTTTGCCCTGGGACCCGCCGGAACCGGAAAAACCTACACCGCGGTGGCCTTGGCCGTGCGCGCGCTCAAAAACAAGGAAGTTCGCCGCATTGTGCTGACGCGTCCGGCGGTGGAAGCCGGAGAGAACCTGGGGTTTTTGCCCGGAGACATGAAGGAAAAATTGGATCCGTACCTCCAACCGTTGTACGACGCTTTGCGGGACATGATTCCTGCGGAGCGCTTGGTGCAGTATTTGGAGAACAAAACCATAGAAATTGCGCCTTTGGCCTTCATGCGCGGCCGCACCCTGGACAACGCCTTCGTCATTCTGGACGAGGCCCAAAACACCACGCCCGCCCAGATCAAAATGTTTCTGACCCGAATGGGCCGCAACGCCCGGTTCATCATCACCGGAGACCCTTCCCAGCGCGATTTGCCCCGCCAAGTCCCCAGCGGTTTGCCGGAAGCCCTCCGAATCATCGACCGCATCCCGGGAATCGCCCGCGTGGACCTCAACGAGCGCGACGTCGTTCGCCATCCCTTGGTTCGTCGGATCATTGCGGCCTACGACCGGTTGGACGAATCCCGCAAATCCGATGCCGCCGAGGTCTCCGGCGAATCCAAAAAATCAGCTCCCTCCGAGCCTCAGACGTAAATCAAACGCAAGCTTCTCCTATGCTCCAACTCGGCCAATTGGATTTTTACCGCGGTAAAGTACGCGACGTCTACACCCTTCCCAACGGACTTTTGGCCGTGGTGGCGTCGGACCGACTGTCTGCTTTTGACGTGGTTTTGGACCAACCCATCCCCTACAAAGGGCAGGTTTTGAACCAAATGGCCGGTCATTTTTTGGAAGCGACGGCAGACATCGTCCCCAACTGGCGCCTGGGGTCTCCCCATCCGCTCGTGACGGTGGGCCACAAGGCAGAACCGTTCAAGGTAGAAATGGTCATCCGGGGATACCTATCCGGCCACGCTTGGCGTACCTACGCGGCCGGCGGACGAACCCTGTGCGGCGTCGCGCTTCCGGAAGGTTTGCGGGAGTCCGACGCCCTGCCGGAACCCATCATTACTCCCACCACCAAAGCCGCCTTGGGCTCCCACGACGAAGACATTTCGCGCGAAGCCATTCTGGAGCAAGGACTCGTGGCAGAGGCGGACTACCTTCAGTTGGAGGCCTACACGCGGGCCCTTTTTGCGCGCGGCCAAGCCATGGCGCGCGAGCGCGGACTCCTTTTGGTAGACACCAAGTACGAATTCGGCAAGTTACCGGACGGCACCGTGGTCTTGATCGACGAGATCCACACCCCCGATTCCAGTCGCTATTTTGAAGCAGAAGGGTTCGAAGCGCGCCAAGCGGCCGGCGAGCCCCAACAGCAACTCTCCAAGGAATTTGTGCGCCAGTGGTTGATTGCCAACGGATTTCAGGGCCAAGAAGGACAGGCGCCCCCGGTGTTGCCGGAGTCGTTCATAAACGAAATCACCCAACGCTACATTGCGTTGTACGAGCGCATGACGGGCACGAAATTTGAGAAGGATGCGTTGAACGAAGAGGAGCATCGGCTGGAGTCAGCCGTTCGTTCTTTTTGCTTAAATTTATAGGATCAAATGAAAACTAAAGTCATGAAAACTACGCTGAAATTTGCATTAACCGCTTTGGTGCTGAGTGCCGGTTCTGCCGCAACCAAGGCGCAAATTTTCCAATACGGTGGATTGATTGGCGCCAACTACGGAGCCATCCAATCCCAAATAGACCCAGCAAACTTGCCGCAAAACTGGCAAGACGTGGACGCCGTGGGAACGGGGGGCTGGCACGCTGGTTTGTACGCACGTCTGAAGGTTTTGATGGTGTACGTGCAACCGGAATTGGTGTATACTCGTCTTTCCCACCAGGTTACGTTCACGGACGGTCAGGGCCAAATTGGGGCCGCGGTGGCCGATCCCGTCAGCCGCATTGATTTGCCGGTTCAAGTGGGCGTGAAGCTCGGTTTCTTGCGTGCTTTTGTGGCGCCGGTCTGGAGCGCCAACGTTAATTCTTTGGACGATCTCAGGAATTTTGATCCGCAAACTGCTGGTACTTGGGGTGCTCAGGCGGGCGTTGGGTTGCAACTGGGCAAAAAAGTTCAGCTGAACGTGCGCTACGAGGGGAACCTAACGCCCTACACCTCCAACATCACGCTCCCCGGGAACATAGTGGTTCCGTCGGACAACCGCGTCAATCAGTTGGTGGTGGACATGGGTTTTGCCTTTTAAGGCACATCTTTAAGAAATCAAGGCATACGGCCGGCGCACTCCCCAAGGAGTGCGCCGGTTTTTTTTACCAAGCCCTAACTTCCAGTCCGCCCCATCGAACACCGTCCAACAGCAACCCCATCAGGTAGTTGCTTTCCGGGAGTTCGGTGAGTTGGTTGCGCAGCACGTCGTTGGGCTGCAGGTGGGAAGCCAGTTGCACCCAGGCGTAGCCCAGGAGTTTGCGGTCTTCCACCCAAAAAACGGTGGTTTCTCCGGTGCGTCGGCCCTTGTCCAAAACCAACGCGCGGGCCGGAAGCGTCATCCCCAGGAGGGATTCCCAAGCTTCGTTCTCGGTCCAAGCGGTTTGGTTGGGCCGGATGTGCGCTTCCCACGATGCCGCCCAGTCTCTGCCGTGGCCCGTGCGTTGCACGTAGACGCGCGGCTTTTGGTTGTGCACCGGCCGTACGTCAAAGGTTCCGGAGGTTTCGTCGTCGGTTGGGACCCAGTACATCCCGGTGCCCAAATTGTAGCGATCCTTGGGTTTGTTGTAGGGAGGTCGCAACTGCTTCAAGGCCAGGTTTTCCAGAATCTTGGCCAGCGTCCAAGAACCGGTTTCTTCGATTTGCACCGCGGCCACTTCGTTTTGGAGAGCCTCGGCTTTTTCGTTGGTGGCCAGAAAATGTCGGTCAATTTTGTTCCGGAGTCGGTCCGACTGCCCCACGTACAGCACTTTTCCTTGCGCGTTGTACAGGTAGTAGACGCCGGTGGTGTCCCGGTACTGCTTGATTTGTTGCGTGAATTTGTGGTCTCCGCGCACGCCCAACGATTGGTCAACGGCCAAGCCCTCAATGCTTTTTTCGCGGTCCTTGGCCAGTAAAATGCGGAGCAGTTCCACCGTGGCGCGTGCATCGCCGTCCGCTCGGTGGCGACTGGTGTTGCTGATGTTGAGGGCCGTGCAAAGGGCGTCCAAACCGTAGGATTTCAGGCCGGGAATCAAGCGTTTGGCCAAGGGAATGGTGTCCAGGGTTTTCCGCTCGTAGTCGTAGCCCAAGCGTCCAAATTCGTCCTGGATCATGCGGTAGTCAAACGGGGCGTTGTGGGCCACAAAAACCGCTCCTTCGGTCATTTGCACCAGGCGCTTGGCGATTTCCGGGAACTTGGGCGCGCGGGCCACCATCTTGGGGGTGATGCCGGTGAGCTGCTGCACAAAAGGTTGGATGGGGCGCTCGGGGTTGACCAATGTGATGAACTGGTCCACGATTTCGTGTCCGTCGAAGAGGAAAACAGCAATTTCCGTGACGCCTTCCTCGCCTGCTTTTCCGCCGGTGGTTTCTACATCAATAACAGCGTACAACGTACTCATCGGCTTCCAAATAAGGCGCTTCCCACGCGGATGAGGGTGCTTCCGTTTGCTACAGCTGCGGGCCAATCTCCGCTCATGCCCATGCTCAAAGTGTCCAAGTAATCCCAGCCCAGTTGCTCTTTTCCGGCGAGGAACAAGGCGCGAAGCTCGGCAAATTCACGGGTCACTTGCTGTTGATTTGGGGTCAAGCTGGCCATGCCCATCAAGCCGCGAATCCGCACGTTGGGGTAGGCGCTCAGGGCCGCGCGGGTCATGAGGGGAATCAGCTCCTCTGAGGAAAATCCGAATTTGGTCTCTTCCTGGGCAATGTGTACCTGCAGCAAGGCGTCCACGGTGCGCCCGGCCTTGGCGGCTTCGGTTTGCAGCACCTCCAAAACCTTCAATCGGTCCACCCCGTGCACCAAGTGCACCCACGAAACAAAGTCCTTGATTTTGTTGGTTTGCACGTGGCCAATCATGTGCCAACGAATGTCTTGAGGCAGGGCGGCGTGTTTTTCCGCCATTTCCTGCACCCGATTTTCGCCAAAATCCCGCTGGCCGGCGTCGTACGCGGTTTGGAGGTCCTCCAAAGGCTTGGTTTTGGACACGGCCACCAATACAACCTCCGGAGGGAGTTGGCTGCGCAGGTGGGTAATGTTATCTGCTACAGAGCTCATTTCCAGGCGTATAATGTAACTCCGCTGCGGAGTTTGGGTTCGATATACGTGCTTTTGGGCGGCATGCTGGCCCCGCGGTCCGCCACCTGTTCCACGGCAGACCACGGCGTGGGCGCCAAGCCAATCCACCAGTCTGCGGGGTCTTGCTGCAGAGCAAATTGCGGCAAAGACTCGGTGCCCGGTGCAAAAGTCAGTCGCTTGTCCGTGCGCAAATCCGCAATGCCCCACAAAGGACCGAGCAAAGCGTCGGAACACCAGTCCACGTCCAAAGCGGGTTGCACGTGCGGGGTGATTTTCCAGTGCTGGTTCCCGTGGGAAAGGCAGAGGACGCCCGTGGGAAGTTCCTCCGGAAGTAGGGAACACTGGGCGACGTCCGCTACCCGGTGTAGGGCCTCCCAGGCCTCCGGGTTGGGCGCGCCGGCGTGCACCACCCGATGGAAGGGGCGAACCACCAGTTGGTCGTTGGCCAAAACAAAGGCCAAAACGCCGGCGGATTCGTTGCCCAAACGGGCGGAGGAAGCGCAGCGGTGGTGGCCGTCCGCAATGTACAAGGCGTCAATGGGGGCCAGGAGGGCGTTGATTTCCGCCCGCTCGTGGGGGGCGTTGACCAGCCACAACGCGTGTTCGGCCCCGTCTGCGGTGGCAAATTCGGCCTCCGGACGCTCCAAACAACGTCGGTCCAACCACTCGTTTAGCGTTGGGACGGGTTGGTGGGCCAGCAAGACGGGCTCCGCATGAAATCCAACAGTGCTCAAATAGCGCGCAAAGAGGTCCTCCCGTTTGGAAAGCGTTTTTTCGTGCGCCTTCACGGTTCCGTTTTGCAGATCTGCAGTGGGAACCAAGCCCAGTATTCCCGTGGTGCGGTGGCCGTCGGGCGATTCTTGGCGGTAGATCCAAAAGGCTTCTTCGCTTTCGCGGGTCAGGTAGCCGCGCTCCAAAAAGGATTCGTACGCGGTGCGAACGGCCTCCTGGTGCGCTTGTCCGCGAAGACCGTCCGCATGCAACGGGTGGATGACGTGCAAAAAGGAGAACGGGTTCGTGGTTTGTTTACCCCGCAAATCTTCCGATGCGTAGGATACATACGAACGCGTGGAGACCAATCCGGCCTTGGAGCGCGGCGGGCGAACCGCAGCAAACGGAAGCAGCTGAGCCACGTTATGCGTTCGCGAGAGCGATGATTTGGTCCGCCAATTCCTCGCCAATGCGGTCTTGGGCTTCCAGGGTTGCGGCGCCAATGTGTGGGGTAAGGCTCACCTTGGGGTGCATGAGCACCTGAACGGCCGGCGTGGGTTCGTCCACAAAAACGTCCAAACCGGCAGCGGCCAAGGGGCCGTGGTCCAGCGCGTGCAGCAGGGCTACTTCATCCACCACTCCGCCGCGTGCGGCGTTGATCAGGACGGCTCCGGGCTTCATTTGCGCCATTTCGGCAGCGCCCAAAACTTGGTTTTTGCCCCCAACGTGAAGCGTCACAAAATCACTGGAGTTCAGCACTTCCGCCAAAGACATCAGGTCCGCTTGAAAGTTCAGGCTCTGGCCGTCCGCAAAAGACACGGACACGGAACCGTCGGTGGCGTAGGGGTCAAAGGCAGACACGCGCATGCCCAGACCAAACGCCATTTGCGCCACCGCGCGTCCGATGCGGCCAAAGCCAATGATTCCCAGGGTTTTGCCGCGCAATTCAATCCCGGAGGCGTAGGCCTTTTTGAGGGCTTCGAAGCGTTGATCGCCTTCCAGAGGAACTTGGCGGTTGGCGTCGTGCAGAAAACGGACGAGGCCAAACAGATGCGCAAACACCAACTCCGCAACGGATTGGGAGCTGGCCGCGGGGGTGTTGAACACGGCGATGCCCTTGCTCCGGGCGTAGTCCACGTCGATGTTGTCCATGCCCACGCCGCCGCGGCCCACGGCCTTCAATCCGGGGCACGCATCAATCAAAGGCTGCCGAACCTGCGTGGCGGAGCGCACCATCAAGGCGTCGATGGCGTTGCTGTTTAGGTAGTCAATCAGTTGTTCTTGAGCAACTTTGGTGGTGTCTACGGTGTGACCTGCGGATTGCAGTCGGGCAATGCCCGCGGGGGACATGCCGTCGTTGGCGTGGATTTTCATGCGTCGGGGGGAGGAGTCAATCGGTAAATAAAAGGTCAGGCGGTGAGGGAAATCAGGCGGTGCGCTCAAGTTCGCGCATGCAGTCCACCAACACCTGCACGCTTTCCAGCGGCAAGGCGTTGTACATGGAGGCGCGGTACCCGCCCACGGAGCGGTGGCCGTTGATGCCCACCACGCCGGCTTCCTTCCACAAAGCGTCAAAGCGCGCCTGGTGTGCGGCTTCGTCGTGCAGCAAAAAGCAAGCGTTCATGTGGGAGCGGTCTTCCGCCGCGGTCGTTCCGTGGAACAAAGGATTGCGGTCTATTTCTCCGTACAACAGGGCGGCCTTTTCGGAATTGCGTTGGTGCGCCCAGGCCACGCCGCCGTTGGCCTTGAGCCAGCGCAGGGTGAGGAGGGAGGTGTACACGGAAAACACGGGGGGGGTGTTGAACATGGACTCGCCCTTGATGTGGGTGGCGTAGTCCAGCATCGTGGGAATCCAGCGTCCGGACTGGCCCAGAATGTCTTTTTTCACCACCACAAGGGTGGCGCCGGCGGGCCCCATGTTCTTTTGCGCTCCGGCGTAAATGAGGTCAAATTGATGGAAGGGACGCGGACGGCTAAAGATGTCCGACGACATGTCGCACACGTTCCAACCGTGGGCAAAATGCGGAATTTCCTGCATTTGCGTGCCGTAGATGGTGTTGTTGCTGGTGGTGTGGAAGTACTGCGCGTCTTCCGGAATGGCATACCCCTTGGGGATGTAGCTGAAGTTGCGGTCTTGCGAATTGCCCACCACGGTGACTTTGCCAAAACCCTGCGCTTCTTTGCGGGCGTTGGTGGCCCAGGTGCCGGTCTCCAGGTAGGCCGCGTGACCGCCGTCGGCCTTCATGAGGTTGAAGGGCACCATGGCAAACTGCAAGCTGGCTCCGCCTTGCAGGAAGAGGGCGGCGTAATCGTCTCCCAAGCCCATCAGTTCCAAGCTCAACGCCATGGCCTCGTCCATGACGGACACAAAATTCTTGTCTCGGTGGCTGATTTCAAGCAACGAAAGGCCCATTCCGGCGAATTCGCGAACGGCGTCGGCCGCACCGGTGAGGACTTCTTGCGGAAGGATGCAGGGGCCGGCGGAAAAGTTGTGTTTCATAGCAAAAAGGGTTGGTGCAAAGGTAGGAATTTGGACGGGAGGGCGGGATCTATTCGGTGGGGGCCGGACGCAGTCCGTCTTGGGGCTCGCGGAGGCTCCGGGTGGGGCG
>CANHXZ010000022.1 GCA_947464785.1 Flavobacteriales bacterium
AGTATTGTGGATATTCAAATCCTAATGAATAGGCAACGGTGACTGCAGAATTCAAACCCGGCATAAAAAGACTTCAATTTCTAAAGTTACAGTAACTCCAATTTCTATCACGCACAAGTCCAGCAATTTGGAATTCCTAGCGTTTCCAGCAACCATCTACAGTAATCCTGTAGATAAATCTAAATCCGGTCGCTAAAAGTGCCCGAGATATGAGTCCTCATTGTCAAACACTTATTTGTTCGCGGACGGGCAAAAGGGTGCTAAGTTGAAATTTGCACTTATCTACATAAATGAACATTTAGGGCCGAACCACAGAAGTATTCAGGTCAGCGCAAAAGTGAGCGCAAACCGCACTAGTTTGCTCTCTTTTTGACCTCTCCAGAATTTGTAACTAACTGATAATCATATGGTAAATGGTCAATATTTGGAATAAGCGTTTCCAAAACGTTTGATAGCGGTTCGATTCCGCACGGGGCTGCTACTTAATGATTATCAACGGGTTAGGTTGATTTAAGAGTACGCTCTATTGAGATCATTTTGCTCCGATGGAGCAAAAGTTGGAGCAAACTTTAAACTTTGCGCTGGTGAGAAAGGGTGTATTCCTTACGATGCGCTACCGGTACCCAAAAAGTCCCTAGATACAAGGAAATCTACTCCCGTCAGAGAAAATCCAAAATCGCTTGAAGGTAGGCGTAGGGATTCTCAGTGGCTATATCGTGGCCCGATTTTTCCAATACCTTCAGCTCTGCATTGTTAAAGAAATCCAAATACTCTGAGGTAAAACCCCACGGTTGGTTGTCGCACTGCGCTTTGATCACCAGGACCGGAAAATCCAAAGAGGAAAGCGCGGCTCGGCGGTCTGGAACCGAGTTAAAACTTTTGACCGTTGCATAGTGGGCGTAATACCCGGTTCCCGCTGTTGGGGGAATCCGTCGTTTGGACCCGCAGGTGGTGGACCGACTCCATGCTTGGTTTAAGTGGGTTGCGTAGGCGTCCATTTCCCGATCCGTCGCCAGCTTGATGCCCCACGTGGCCGCCGTGCGCACCGCGCAGGTCCGGAAATTTTCCGTTTGCACGGTTGCATCACTGTTGGCAAAATGGGGGTTTGTCAATCCCAAACGAGGATCGGGCATGCGGCTTTTCAAGTTTGGATTGACCGGCAAAATGGGGCCCGGAACCTCAAAAATTACTTTTTCTACGGGGTCGGTCGAGTAGTTTTGAAGCCAATTCACCAGCAACATGCAGCCCCAAGAATGTCCTACTAAAATAATTTTAGACGCGCCGATTTGCTCTATTATGGCTTGTAAATCTGCACTGTGGCGTTCTACCGTGTATTCAGAAATGTCGGAAAGTCGGGCGGAATGCCCACTGCCTATCTGGTCGTAAAAGTAGAGGTCGTGCCCGCGGGCGGCAAAGGGCCGTAGCGCCTCAATGAGCGCATCCCGCACTGCACCGCCAGGCCCCCCGTGAACGTACAGGATAGGCGTTTTTTCTGCCGTACCGGTATGCTTCACTTTGAAATAACCGATTTTGGATCCCGTGGACAGTTCCCAATAATGCGTTCCTGCTCGGGGCTGAATCGCAGGGACGTCGTACGAACGAGGCACCAACAGCAGCGCAATTAGCGCCAATAGAGCTACTGCAGCCGTGCGAACAGCAATCCGTTTCCAATCCATAGTCGGTGCTAAAGCTAAGCATTACCAACCGGGTAGGGGCGCGCATGCCCAAACGTGCGGTTACTCAACGCAACACCACCCGGTCTCCGGGGTTGGGTTGCTCGCCGGCTTCCCAGTTGTTGAGGGCGTACAAGGAGTTGACGCGGATGCCGTAGCGTTGGGCAATGGTCCAGGGGGTGTCGCCGGCAACGGCGGTGTGGTACGGGAGGTCCTTGGGGGCTCGGGCTTTTTTTGCCTTCAGGTAAATCGGCATTCCGGCAACTACGGGCGTGTAGGTCAGGGCGTCGTTCTTTTTCAGCAAAGAGGACGTGCTCAGGCCCGTTTCGCGGGAAATTTCGTCCCAAGTTTGCCCCTTCTGCGCGTAGTACACCGGCAACCCGTTTTGCATCACTCCGGAGGCTAGGGCGGCTTTTTTGCGGTCGCGTCGGGCCAGGGCAGAAGCGGCCGCGGCCGCTTGACGGTCGTATTGGTCCAAGTCGTTCTGCTCAATCAGGCGAATGAGGCGTTCTGCGTAGTCCGGAGCGGTGGCGTACCCGGCTTTCTTCAACCCAACGGCCCAAGCGCGGTAATCGTCGGGCGGCAAGGAAAACAGCTCGGCGTAGCGACTGCGCGTCTTCAAAAACAAACTGTGGTCCCGGAAACTCTCTTGCACGCTGCCGTACACCCGGAAACACTCGTCCGGACGGTCGTCGTGCAGCATCAGGGACGGCCCGGACCACCCTTGGTGGCATTTGATGCCGAAGTGGTTTTTGCCTTCCCGCGCCAACTTGCTTTTTCCGTCCGCGGACTCCAGGATGCCTTGGGCCAACGTGATGCTTGCGGGGATTCCGTACAAACGCATTTCTTCAACCGCCAAGGGCGCGTGTTCCTCAATGTACTGAATGCGTTGCGCCACAGAAGGCTGCGCCCGCAACGTCCCCAACCCGGCGCTGAAAACCAGCGCCGTCGAGCAAATAAATCCCGATGCCCTCATGCTGCAAATATCATTCTTTCCCGACCTTTGCAAAACCCTTGCCAACATGAAAAACCTGGACCCGGAAGATTTTTACCGCACTCCGGAAGGCTACCTGGTCTTCACGGAGGCGTACCACCGAAAGCGCGGTCACTGCTGCCAAAGCGGCTGCCGGCACTGTCCGTACGGGTTTGACAAAGGCACGGGCAGAGTTCTCAATCCGTCGGGCCAACCCACCGCCGGATCCTAATGCACCCAAACATGACGTTTCAAGACGAATTGCGCGCCGGTATTCCGGACTTTCTCCCCGAACATCCCGGTTGGGACCCCACGGTGTCCCACGCGCCCAAGCGCAAGGACCTCCTGACCCCAGACGAGAAAGTACTCGCCATTCGGAATGCGTTGCGCTACATCCCGGAGGCGCTCCACGCCGTGATGGCGGAGGAATGCGCGCGGGAATTGCACGAATACGGCCGTATTTATCTGTACCGCTACCGCCCCACCTACGCCCTATACGCGCGTCCGGTGGACGAGTACCCCGCCGCGAGCTGCCAAGCAGCGTCCATTATGCTGATGATCCAAAACAACCTGGATCCGGCCGTGGCGCAGCACCCGCACGAACTCATTACCTACGGAGGCAACGGCGCGGTCTTCCAAAACTGGGCCCAGTACCGCCTCACCATGCAGTACCTCACCCAATTGCGGGACGACGAAACCCTGCACCTCCACAGCGGCCACCCGCAAGGCGTTTTCCCGTCCGGCGCATGGGCACCCCGCGTGGTGGTGACCAACGGCATGGTGATCCCCAACTACTCCAAACCGGACGACTGGGAGCGTTTCAACGCCCTGGGGGTTTCGCAGTACGGACAAATGACGGCCGGCAGCTACATGTACATTGGGCCGCAGGGCATTGTGCACGGCACCACCATCACGGTGATGAACGCCGCCCGAAAATTCACCAAGGGCCCTCTGGAAGGCAAGTTGTTTGTGACGGCCGGCCTGGGCGGCATGAGCGGCGCGCAACCCAAGGCCGCAAAAATTGCCGGTTTGGTGAGCATTTCCGCAGAAATCAACGCGGCCGCCGCGGAGAAACGCCACGCCCAGGGCTGGGTGGATCGCTTGGTGTACACCGCGGACGAAGCCGTGGATTTGGCCTTGGAGGCGCAGTCCGTGCGCGGAAACACCTCCATTGCCTTTGTAGGCAACACCGTGGACCTGTGGGAAAAACTGGTGGAGCGCAACGTGCACGTGGACCTGGGGTCGGACCAAACTTCTTTGCACAACCCGTGGGCGGGCGGCTACTACCCGCAGGGTTATACCTACGAGGAATCCAACGATTTGATGGCATCGGACCCGGAGAAATTCCGCACGGAGGTGCAAGCCACCCTGCGCCGGCACGTGGCCGCCGTGAACACCCTGCACGCCCGCGGCATGTACTTTTTTGACTACGGCAACGCTTTTTTGCTGGAATCCAGCCGGGCGGGCGCAGATGTTATGGCAGAAAACGGCCTGGACTTCTCCTACCCCAGCTACGTGCAAGACATCCTGGGCCCTATGTGTTTTGACTACGGATTTGGCCCGTTTCGGTGGGTATGCGCCACGGGAAATCCGGACGACTTGCGCAAAACAGACCGCATTGCCGCAGAGGTACTCCGCACCCTGGCGGCGTCGGCCCCGGACGACATCCGCCTGCAAATGGAAGACAACCTGCGCTGGATTGAACAAGCGGAGGAAAACCGTTTGGTGGTGGGCTCGCAAGCGCGCATCCTCTACGCAGACAGCGTGGGGCGCATTGCCCTAGCGCGCGCTTTCAACGACGCCATTGCCCGCGGCGAACTGGGCACCGTGATCTTGGGACGGGACCACCACGACGTCTCCGGCACGGACTCTCCCTACCGCGAAACTTCCAACATCTACGACGGTTCGCGCTTCACGGCGGACATGGCCGTGCACAACGCCATTGGGGATTCCTTCCGCGGCGCCACCTGGGTCAGCCTGCACAACGGCGGCGGCGTGGGCTGGGGCGAGGTCATCAACGGCGGCTTTGGCCTGGTTTTGGATGGCACGGAAGAAGCAGACCGCAAATTGGAAACCATGTTGTTTTTCGACGTCAACAACGGCATTGCCCGCCGCGCTTGGGCCCGCAACCCGGAAGCGCTCATTGCCATTGGGCGCGAGCTGGTGCGCACACCGCGGTTGAAAGTCACCGTGCCGCAAATTGCCGATGAATCCTTGGTGCGCAAAGCCCTCAACTCCGTAACTTCACCCTCATGAGACTGATCCTTACCTCCTTGGCCGCAGCCACTCTACTGCTTGCCGCCTCCTGCACCTCTTCCGAATCCACGCCCACCGGCGGAACCGACGGCCTAAAAATCGCCTACGTCCGTGCGGATTCTTTGACCCAACTGTACGACTACCACCGCGAATTGACGGAAAAGTTTGAATTGGAAGCCAAAAAAGTGGAAGCCGAACTGGTTCGGGCCCAACAAAACCTGCAAACGGAGTACAGCATCCTGGAAAAGGCCGCGCCTTCGTTGAGCCCCGTCCAATTGCAACGCGCCCAGGCAGACTTCCAACGCATCCAAATGAGCTACAGCCAAATGGAGCAGCAGCGCACCGGAGAACTGGCGGAAAAGGAGGCCGGTTTGAACACGCAGATCAAGGACCAAATGGACGTGGCCCTAAAACAACTGGCGGAAGAAAAAGGATACGATTTGGTTTTGGTCTACGAAACCAACGTCCTCTACGGTTCCGATAAGCTCGACGTCACCCAGGAATTGGCCGACGTCTTGAACAAAATGGACCGTCCGGAACCCAAAAAAGACATCAACAAAAAATAAGCCATCCCCCACTTGCTCATGCGCCTATTCTCCAAACAAACCGTACGCTGGTCTTCCCTCCTTGCGGCCACCGCCTTCCTGTTGGTGGCCTGCGAACCCGAAGTTTCTGTTGACCCCCGCACGGATTACTGGGCCGGCACCTGGACCTGCAACGAGCAGACCGGAGACTTGGCCCCCCAAGTGTACACCGTGGAGGTGGACTTGGGTGCTGATCCGGACGGCGTTACGCTCTCCGGCCTGTACAACCAGGGTTTGAACTTCACGGCCGTCGGCACCGTAAACGGCACCGCCCTCACGATCCCCGAACAAACCGTCAACGGCTTAACGTTGAGCGGCACCGGCTCCTACTCCATCCTGACGGACCGCGTTACCTACACCCTCAACATCAACGACGGAGGTTCCACGGATTTTACCACCGGAACCTGGACGCGGTAAAGAAAACCGCGCTCGCGCACCAACGAAAAAGGGCGGCCTCTGCGAGGCCGCCCCTTTTCTTTGCGGCCCACGGGCCGTTGCTGCATACTAAATCAGGCGGTGATGGCGTTCTCCTGCAAGTGTGCGCGGGAAATGACCACGCGCTGAATTTCTGAAGTGCCCTCGTAAATCTCCGTGATTTTGGCGTCGCGCATGAGGCGCTCCACGTGGTACTCTTTTACGTAGCCGTATCCGCCGTGCACCTGAACCGCTTGCGTGGCTACCCACATGGCGGTTTCGGAAGCGTACAGCTTGGCCATGGCGCTCTCCTTGTCAAAAGGCAAACCTTGGTCTTTCAACCAAGCGCTCTTGTACACCAACAAGCGAGCGGCCTCCACACGGGTGGCCATGTCCGCCAATTTGAAGGCAATGGCTTGGTGGTCTGCAATGACTTTGCCAAAAGCACGGCGCTGCTGAGCGTATTTGGTGGCCAATTCCAAGGCACCGGCCGCAATGCCCAGGGCTTGTGCGGCAATGCCGATTCGACCGCCGGACAACGTCTTCATGGCAAATTTGAAACCAAATCCGTCTTCGCCAATGCGGTTTTCTTTGGGAACCTTAACGTCCGTAAACATCAAAGAATGGGTGTCGGACCCGCGAATGCCCATCTTTTGTTCTTTCTTGCCCACCACAAAACCGGGCATGTCGCGCTCCACAATCAGGGCGTTGATGCCGCGGTGCCCCTTGGCCACGTCGGTTTGGGCAATGACCAAGTAGATGCTGGCGGAGTTGCCGTTGGTGATCCAGTTTTTGGTGCCGTTCAACAGGTAGTGGTCGCCGCAATCGACGGCCGTAGTGCTCTGGGAGGTGGCGTCGGAACCGGCTTCGGGCTCACTCAAGCAGAATGCGCCAATCATTTCGCCCTTCGCCAGTGGCGTGAGGTATTTGCGCTTTTGCTCTTCGTTGCCAAACTTCTCCAATCCCCAGCAAACCAGGGAGTTGTTCACGCTCATGGCCACACTGGCAGAGGCGTCGATTTTGGAAATTTCTTCCATCGCCAAAACGTAGCTCAGGGTATCCATGCCGGAACCGCCGAACTCGGGGGACACCATCATGCCCATGAAGCCCAATTCGCCCATTTGGCGAACCTGTTCTTTGGGGAATTTTTGCTCCTCGTCGCGCTCAATAACGCCGGGAAGAAGTTCTGCTTGGGCAAAGTCACGCGCCGCTTGGCGGATCATTTCGTGCTCTTCGGTCAGTTGAAAATGCATGGCTCTGGAATTTGATTTCTGAGTGGTGCAAAGGTAACGTGCAAACGCGCATCTTTGGGAGGTGAAATCAGCAACGCAGCACAGCATTACCGCGGTGGGAACCATGTCCGGCACTTCGTTGGACGGTTTGGATCTGGTTTGGGTTCGGTTTACCCCTCGGTCGCATCAAAACTGGGACCTGGAATGGGGTCCCGGACGCACCGTTTCCTATGCCGGCACCCGCTGGGAAGAGGACTTACCGCTGGCCTACCGTCGGCCCGTTGGGGAACTCAAAGAAACCTCCCAAGCCTACGCCGCCTGGTGCAACGCTGAATTGCGTCGGTTTCTCCGCGAAGAACACCTGCCGTTCCCGGACGTTGTGGGCCACCACGGCCACACCGTGCACCACCGGCCCCACGAGGGTACCACCTACCAGTTGGGCAACGAGCCGGAAATGGCCGCGCACCTCCCCAGTGCCGTGGTGGGTGATTTTCGGGTGTACGACGTGGCTTTGGGCGGCCAAGGCGCGCCTTTGGTACCTGTTGCGGACCGACTCCTGTTTGGCACCTACGCCCATTGCGTGAATTTGGGCGGCTTTGCGAACACTTCCTGCGAGATTGACGGCCTTCGCCGTGCCTGGGACGTGGTTCCCTTGAACATCTTATCCAACGAACTGACCCAGCGCTTGGGCCTTCCGTTTGACGACCGCGGCGGCATTGCCGCCTCCGGCACCCTCCTCCCCTCCTTGTTCTCCCAACTGGAATCCCTGCCGCATTTCCAACTGCCGTATCCAAAATCCTTGGGGCGGGAAGACGTCGAACGGGATTGGAAACCTTTGGTGGAGCAGGCCCTGGCCCACCACCCCCTGCCCGACGTTTTGCGTACCTGGACCGAACACGCGGCATCCCGCGTGGCAAACGATCTGCGTTTGGGGCCTCACGGCACGGCCATGCTGAGCGGCGGCGGGGTGCACAACGAATTCTTCGTCAACCGCTTGACGCACCTGGCCCCACGCCCGCTGGAAGTTTTGGACGCGCACCGATCCAACTTCAAGGAAGCCGCAGCCTTTGCCCTTTTGGCGGCTTTAAAGGTCCGCGGAGAAAACAACGTACTGGCTTCGGTGACGGGCGCGGAGCGGGACCATTCGGCGGGAACCATCTGGAAATTAGACTCTTAAAGGGTTTAGGTTGCGTTAAGCCGCGGTAACACAAAAAAAACACTATTGTTCTCTGCGCGCCTTGGTTTCTCAAGTACCTTTGGGAAAATTCAAAAAAAACAGCCATGATTTACGGCCTAATCATCGGGATTTTCTTGCTGGGCTACGCAGCCATCGTATTTGAGCACAACCTGAAAATAGACAAAGCCGCTGCGGCCTTGGTTACGGGCGTGCTGTGTTGGACCACCTATATTTTGGGCGGAGCAGACATCCACCACGCGGAGCCTTTGCTGTTGGAACACGTCAGTGAAATTGCGGGCATCCTGTTCTTTTTGTTGGGCGCCATGACCATTGTGGAAGTGGTGGACGCGCACGAAGGTTTCAGCGTGATCACGAGCCGTTTGAAAACCAACAACCCGGTGGTTTTGTTGTGGGCGGTGAGCTTAATGACTTTTTTCCTGTCGTCCGTGCTGGACAACCTGACCACGGCAATTGTCATGATTTCCCTGTTGCGCAAATTGATTAAAGACCAGCAGCTGCGCTGGTTGTTTGCCGGCGTGGTCGTCATTGCCGCAAACGCAGGAGGTGCTTGGTCCCCCATTGGCGACGTCACCACCACCATGCTCTGGATTGGCCAGCAGATTACCGCAGGCGCCATCATCAAAGGGGTCTTTTTAACGTCCATGATTTCGTTGTTGGTACCGGTCATTTTCTTATCCTTTCAGTTGAAAGGAACTTTGGAGCGCCCGGTAGAAGAAGTGAAGTTGAACAACCAATCCGTCACGGACCGCGAGCGATTGATTATTTTGTTGGCCGGTATTGGAGGCTTGTTGTTTGTGCCCGTTTTTAAAACCGTTACGCACCTGCCCCCCTTCATGGGCATGATGTTATCTTTGGGCGTTCTTTGGTTGTTGACGGATCTTTTGCACCGCCGCAAGGAAGAAGAACACCGCCAGAACTTGGGCGTCGTTCACACCTTGCACAAGATCGATACGGCATCGGTTCTCTTTTTCTTGGGCATTTTGTTGGCGGTAGCAGCCCTGCAAGCAGGCGGACAACTGACGGACGTGGCACTGGCTTTGGACCGTTGGATAGGAACCTCATCAGAAACAGGCGTGTATGTGGTCGGTGGTATTATTGGTTTGTTGTCTGCCATCATCGACAACGTGCCTTTGGTAGCCGCGTCGATGGGTATGTACCCCATTGAACTCGCGAGCGGATCTTTCTTTGCAACCGACGGATTGTTCTGGGAATACCTGGCCTATACCGCAGGTACCGGTGGATCCATCTTGATCATTGGTTCCGCAGCCGGCGTGGCCGTCATGGGATTGGAAAAAATTCCTTTCGGTTGGTACCTCAAGCGGGTCAGTGGATTGGCCCTACTGGGGTATTTGGCCGGTATTGCGGTCTACATCCTGCAGCACCATTTTGCGGGCTGAACCAACAAAAACTACCTATTAGGGACCTGGACCGGTCCAAAAACCCAACAAAGGGCGGTTGTTAACCGCCCTTTGTTCATATTTGCGCATCCCCCATCGAGCAAAGAACCATTGGTTTGAATAAGTTTGGACCAACATTTGCGTTATTCCTAATAAAGTAATCTTTCCTATGTTCCTTCAAATCTCCTTAGACGACACGGCCACTGACGCTGCTGCCGTTGCCGCAGCCCCGGAAATGCCTACCGAAAAAACCATGACCGTTTTGGAATTGGCCTTTTCCGGCGGGGTTGCCGGCAACACCATCATGGTTTTGTTGCTACTCCTCTCCGTCATCACGGTGTACTTGTTTGTGGAGCGTTTGTTGGCCATCAAAAAGGCAGACAAACTGGACCCACAATTCATGAACAACATTCGCGACCACGTGGCCAACGGAAAAATTCAATCCGCCATTCAATTGTGCGAACGAACCGACACCCCAGTCTCGCGCATGATCCAGAAGGGAATCACGCGGATTGGCAAGCCCTTGCAAGACATTTCTGCCTCCATTGAGAACCAAGGAAAGTTGGAAATTCAACGACTGGAAACCAACTTGGCTTTGTTGGCCACCATGGCCGGAGGAGCTCCCATGATGGGCTTTTTGGGCACCGTCGTCGGTATGATTTTGTCGTTCCAAAAAATGGCCAACGCCGGCGGCCAAGTTCAAGTAGACATGCTCGCGGAAGGTATTTACGTGGCCATGATCACGACGGTTGCCGGTCTGATTGTGGGCATTTTCGCCTATTTTGGGTACAACTACTTAGTGGGCCGTGTAAGTTCCGTCATCCACAAAATGGAGGCCAGCACCACCGACTTCTTGGATCTGTTGGACGAACCCGCCTAATGGTTGGTAAACCACCAACCGTCGCTCCTAAAACACCGTACTCATGAAACTGGCTCCAAGAAACAAAGTATCGCCGGAATTCAACATGTCGTCCATGACGGACCTGGTGTTCCTGTTGCTCATTTTCTTTATGTTGACGTCTACTTTGGTGACGCCAGCCGCACTCGACGTGGTCTTGCCCAAGAGCAAGGCACAGACCGTCAAGAAAGCGACGGTTACCGTAACCATTGACAAAGATTTGAACTACAGCGTGGGCACGGAGGTTGTTGCGGCAGAGGACGTGGAGGCTTTCTTGCTGCAGGAACTGAACAAAAATCCAGAAACGGTCATTGTACTGCGCGTGGACGAAAGCGTCCCGACGGGAAAATCCGTTGAAGTCATGGACATTGCGTACCGCAACAAAATCAAATTGGTCCTGGCCACGGACCCCAAGTAAGCCATGAGCAGTTCCTTTGAACGCGACCAAAAAAGAAGCCAACGAACCGGCTGGATCGTCACGGGATTGTTCCATGTGGCAGTCTTGGTGCTCTTTGCCTTCTACGGCCTCACCTACCAAGACCCGCCGCCTGAGGAAGGAATTTCGTTGGATTTTGGGTACGAAGAACAGGGATTCGGACAAACCGCACAATCTGCGGCGGAACCTGTCCCTCCTACCCCCTCGGAGCCGACGGATGCTGCCGCGGTCACCCAAGATGTGGAGGCAACGGACGTTTCTGTGGACGACAAGCCCAAACCCAAACCGGTGGAACGCCCCAAGCCCACCGAAATAAAACCCGCTGAACCTGCGAAGCCCCAGCCTTCCAACCAGCTGTCCAGCCGCCTGAACAAGCTCAAAACAACCGGTACCGGCAGCGGAAGCGGTACCACCGCGGGAGGAGGGGATCAAGGCGATCCCAACGGCACACCCAACGGGGGCACCGGGGGAACCGGCCAAGGCACGCAAGGAACCGGAGATTACCGCTTGGGCAACCGGGGCGCCACAAGCCGTCCGCGTCCGGTGTACGACTGCGAGGACGAAGGACGTGTGGTGGTTAAAGTGTACGTGGACCGCAACGGAAACGTAGTATCGGCGGAACCCGGCGCATCGGGGAGCACCACGGGCTCGACCTGTTTGTTTGATCGCGCCCGGCAGGCGGCACTACGCACCAAATGGGCCCCGGACCCGGATGCCTTGGAAACCCAAGTGGGCACCATTATTTATCGATTCGAGAAAAACTGATGACCTTCGCGGAGACCACGGAGTGGTTGTACAGCCGCCTTCCGGTATTCCAACGCACCGGAGGAGGCGCCCACTACAAGATTGATTTGGTCCAAACGGAGGTCTTGCTGGACGCCTTGGGGCGTCCGGAGCACCATTTTCGTTCCATTCACGTAGCCGGAACCAACGGAAAGGGCTCCACCAGCCACCTGTTGGCGTCGGTTCTCCAGGCTGCCGGCTACAAAGTTGGCCTCTACACGTCCCCACATTTGGTGGACTTCCGCGAGCGCATTCGCATAAACGGCGCCCTTATTTCCGAGCAGGAGGTGGTGGACTTTGTGGAAAAACACCAGGAGGTACTCGTAGGATGTAGTTTTTTTGAAGCCACCGTTGGGATGGCCTTCGACGCCTTCCGCAGGCACCGCGTGGATGTTGCGGTGGTGGAGGTGGGCATGGGCGGTCGGCTGGACAGCACCAACGTGATCCGTCCGGAAGTGTGCGTGATCACGAGCATTGGCCTGGACCACCAGCAGTATTTGGGGGACACCCGCGCGGCCATTGCCGGAGAAAAGGCCGGCATCATCAAAACCAGCGTCCCCGTGGTGGTGGGCGAACGCGACCCGGAAACGGAGGCCGTCTTTGTGCAAAAGGCTGCCGCGCACCACTCCCCTTTGATCTGGGCGGAAGAAGCCGTCCCCACCCCGCTGCCCTGCGGCCTGCTGGGAACGTACCAGCAAAACAACGTTCGGTGTGTGCAAGCTGCACTGGCCGCACAAACCCACTGGACCGTCTCCAACGACGCCCTCCGCGCGGGGTTGCTGGAGGTGGTGCAGCGCACCGGCCTGCGCGGACGCTGGGAAATCCTCCAAGAAAGTGGGCCGCGCGTGGTGGCGGACACGGGCCACAACGCCCACGGCCTCCAATGGGTAGTCCAACAACTCCAAGACGAATTGCCTGCGGGCGGACGCCTTCTGGTGGTGCTGGGAACGGTCTCGGACAAGGACCCTGGGGAGATTTTGGCTTTGTTTCCTGCCGACGCCTCCTATTTCTGGGTGGCCGCCAACTTGCCCCGGGCACTGTCTGCCGCTGCCCTGGCAGAACGGGCCGCGGAGTACGCCCTACGGGGCCGCGTCAGCGGCCCCGTAGGGCGCGGCTTCGCCGACGCACTTGCCGAGGCAGGACCTCAAGACCTCGTCTTTGTGGGGGGATCCAACTTCGTGGTGGCTGAAGCCCTTACTTACTGGGAGCAGCGGTAAAGGCCGTGCAAGCACCGTCGGGCAAAACGCGTCAAAACTTGTAGCTCAAACCGGTGGTGGTTCCAAACGTAAAGGCGGGAACCCCAGCGAAATCGGCCGGAAAGGCGTCGTAGTTGACAAAACCAGAGGTTACCCACTGCAACCGACGCGTCAAGGAAGTTTGCAACCGGGTGTTGAACACCATTCGGAAATCGTTCCAACGAAACAAGTCGGGCTGGTAGTACAAAACCGTGTTCCATCGAGATTTGTCGGACAATCGAACGTCGGAACTGACGTAGGTGCTCAGGCGCAAGGCGTAGTTCAGGACGCCGGTCTTTTCTTCCAAATCAAATTCGCCCATCAGGAGCGGGCTCCAGTAAATTTCCCAGGTCTTGGCGCGTACGGTTTTGATGCGGGGCCCAAAGCCCGCGTTGTAGCGTTGTGCGATCCGCAGGGGCCGGTCCCGCTGGTACTGAAAAAAGGCCTCCACCGTCAGGCGTGGTTGCAGCTCCAAGTTGTACCGACCGTGCAAAAACGCATTGCTTTCAAAGAGGAGTCGATCCCCTCCAACCCGCGTGGAAAAGGAGCCGCTGACAATCCCGTAGTACGTTTCGTTGCCGACGCTCTTGCGCACGTTGGCAGCGCCGTAGGTCCGCAACAACACGTTCTGTGCGCCCCCAATGAAAAATTGGCCGTCCAATACCCCGTGGGTGCCCGACGAATCTCCGGTGGCCCCGCGCATGGACTCAATGTTCACAATCTGCGCGTTTCCGGCTATGCCGTTGACGCACAACCACCCCAACAGCACCCAACGCGCCCAACTGGCATTGTCTTTGCCGTTCATGCTACAAAAATAGTTACGACCTTTGATTATGACTCGAATGATTTTAGGCCGCACCTTATGGGTGGGCGCACTGGTGGTGGGTAGCCTGCAATTATCCGGCCAAACCTGGGAAGACCTCAACCAAAACTGCAGCGCCTTTGCCGCGGATTTGGGCAGCAATTTCCAGCGCAAGGAACTCAACGTAAGCACCTTGCGCTTGGGCGGTCTCAATTTGGACGACGCCGCGCAATGGTCGCAGGTTGAACTGGTGGAAAAAGCAAAGCGCGCCAACAACCTGGGCAACAAGGTAAAATTTTCCGTTACCCTGACCGCCGTGCACTACGCCTCCGTGGAAGATCGCGACTGGGCCGTCAAAAACTGGTTGAAGGCCTTCCTGGGACCCACTGCCGTGCGCCCGGGCCGCGACACCAAGTCGGTTCCAGAAGCTCCTCCCGGGATCGTAGTCATCAACGACCAGTCCATCCTGTTGCTCACCCTACCCTGCGCCCAGTACGACGCCCAATCATTCCGCGATTGGCGCACCAAAATGGCGCAGTACTTCAGCACCGAAACCTCCGTCATCATCGACCTCGACGGCTGCGAGGGTCCGCTTATCTGGACGAAGAACGCACCCGATCCCAAGGATCGCCGTTGGAAGTAAGGGCGTAGAGTTCCGCCTCCAACCCCAACCACTTGGCTTCGGTGTTAGCGCGCTTTTGCACGGCCTCCAAGTATTTGGCTTCTCGCGCATTGACGATGAACAGGGTGCTTTCGCCCAGGATAAACTTTCGGGTCTCCAGTGCGTACAACCGCTCCGCGGCTTTTTCCGCCTCGCGCACGGCCAACAGTTGCTTGCGCAATTCCTTGCGCTCTACCCACTTGGCCTGAAACCAGCGCTCCAGTTGTCCGCGCTCCCATTGGGCCTGCGCGGTTTCGTGCAGCCATTGGTTTTTGGCGTAACGGTACGCGCCGCGGCTCTTGCGAAGCAGCAAAGGAACCTTCCAACCTACATTCCATTGGGCGTAGTCCGGATCCGGAGTAAAAGACGTGGTGCCTTTTTGCCAAACTCGGTATTCCAAGACGGGCGCCGGCAACCACTGCGTTTGTGCCAAACGCTTGTAATTCTCGGCCAATTCCACGGGAACGCCCACCGCAGACCAAAAAGCACCGGTATTCCAAGAACTCCACGCACTGCTGGAATCTTCCACCGTCACCATACCGGTGAACCGATTCATTCCGGGTTCCCACAGCGCATCCGGCAAACCCAAGGAGGCGTCGTCCGCCCAGCGGTAGAGGGCCAAGCGCATCCGGGCTGAGGCCCAATCCACTTCTGCCTCCGATCGTTGGCGGTGGCGATCCGCCAGGGCCATGTGCGCTTCCAACGTGTCCATGGCGGACTTTTCGCGTTGCCGAAACGCCTCGATCACCATTTGTTTCCGGATTTTCGCCAAGCGTTCCGCGCGCAGGTTGGCCGCGCGGACGTCGTGCGCAGCAGCCCAATCCGCGTAGGCTTTGGAGGCGTCGGACATCAATTTTCGACGCATTTGGTCCTGCTTCCACTCGGCTTCCTGAAGCAGTAATTCAGCTTGACGAACGGATGCCCGGCGCTGGTCCCACAACAACTGAGGACCCAACGGCAAGGACACCCCCACCGCCAGCAAACCACCCGCGCCCGTCTCGTCCTCCGGATTCAAGTCTGCTCCGCTGGAAAGGGCGGATTTGGCTACCAAGTCAACACCGGTCCACGTAGGAACTACGGCCTCTACCCCTTGTTTCCGGTACAAAAAACCAGCTGGATCTTGCTTGGCTTCGTCTTTACCGGCCAGTACCGGATCAAAGGCGGAACGTGCCTCCAGCACCCGGCCCGATGCGGCGTCTGCCTTCGCCTGCGCGGACTTCCACAAGGGGTGGAACTCCAGCACTTCTTGCAGAAATTGACCGTACGTCCAGGACGTCGTGTCCAAAGAAATGACCGCTAAAGCTGGAGCCTCAGCTACCGCATTTAAGGAACGTGCAGGATTAACCGGGCGCGCAAAAGCACCACCCGCAACCACCAGCAAGGCAAAAAGGGCACTTAGCCTCATGATTTTTTACCTTTTGCAGCGGAGCCGGCGGGCAAGTAATAGTCCGGCGGGAATCCATTGAATTGACGCCATATTTCGTACCACAGCGGAACATTCTTCAGCAACAACACACCGTAGGTGCCCGTTCCCAAGGCTAATTCGTCCGGCCACGGCTCGGTAGGCACCAAGAGAATCCGAAACTTTCCGTCGGCGGCAGGAGTTGGGCTCACTGCCACTACCCGAGACGCAAACACCCCCGTACTTCCCGCGGGCCATCCCGGCAAAGGAAGGGACGGCCAACCGTCGAAGGCTACTTGTGCCGTCAAACCAACGTGCACCAAGGCAATGTCCTGAGGTGGAACTTGCATTTCTACCGCGCGCGAACCGGCAGTAGGGACCACTTCAACCAGGGGCTCTGCCTCCTTGACCGTTTGCCCCAAACCGGGCACAAAGATCCGAGACACCATACCGTCGGCTGGAGCCAACAAATAGCGGTTGTCCACGCGGATGCGCAGGCTGGAGAGCTTGCTTTCCAATTTCTGAACTTCGCCTTGGGCCGATGCCGCGTCGGCCAGAGCCGCGGCGCGGTCGGACACCAATTTAGCCTCTTTTTCGCGGTACGACGAGCGTTTCCATTCAATGTCTGCTTGCGCACGACCCACGTTGTTGGTGGCGCTGATGGACTTGGATTTGGTCTCCTGAAACTTATCCTGGCGTTGTTCCCACTCGTACAAACTCTTGACCCCGATGCGCGCCAAGGTGTCCGCGCGGGCCATTTGCCGTTCGGCCAAGGTTAAAGAAATACGCTGCGCCGACGCTTCCGCTGAATCGCTGATGGCCTTCAAGGTGGTGGCTCGGACGTCGAACCCACCGGCGCGGCGAAGTGCAACCCACTGATCTTGCAACGCCTCTGCTTTGGCCATATACGAAGCGTATGCGTTTTGTTTGGCCTCTAACTCAGACTGTAAACGCACCAACAATTGGGGGTCCATGTAGTCTTCCTTGACTTCACCCAAATACACCAAGGTATCCCCTTTGCGCACCGTGTCGCCTTCGCGCACGCGCCATTCGGCAATTCTACCCGACACAACGGCCGTAACCAACTGCGGGCGGGAATTGGGCTCCCGAACGGTTACAACCCCGTACTCCGTTATGTTTTGCGTCCAGGGTAAAAACAAGGCGGCTACCACAAATGCCGAAGTAAAGTACACCCAGCGTTGAGCCGAAAGCATCCCGCCCTTGGTCGTCGTTTTTTCTAGCGTTACCAGGAAACGAGGATCTACCTGCTCCACAACGCGCTCATCGCTCAAATTTAACATATCTCGTTTTCTTTGAGTTCGTTAGGCATTTGGCTCCACGTTCCTTGGTAGACACATTTATCGTTTTGCACCACCACCACGAGATCCATCCGCTTGAGTGCGTCTTTGCGGTGCGTGATGCAGACCAAGGTACCCGATTGCCCGGCGCGCACCATTTCATCCAACCACTGTTCGCGTTCCTTGGGCCTTAGGCCGGCCAAGGCATCGTACATGATCCGCAACGATGCGTCTCCTGCTAGGGCACGTGCGCTGTGCAGCTGCATGGCCAGTTCGGGGTGCCAACGAAAGAAATCCGGATGAATTTGGGTCTGCCAACCGGCTTCTCCAAAATGCTCCGGCTGCATGCCCAAACGAAGCAAGGCGGCCACCACCTCATCCCGGTTGGCGCCACGTCGCATCAAGTTATCCATGACGGACCCGGAAACAAAGCCGTAATAAGGAAGATTGTCTTCCATGCGTTCCGCGTAGGCTTTTTGGTCCCAGAGTTGTACCGAAAGACCGTTGATTTTCATTCCTTCGCCTGCTTCGGAAAGGGGCATGGCCAGCGCCTCAAAAAAGGGCTGTACTTGGGTCCTTTCG
>CANHXZ010000023.1 GCA_947464785.1 Flavobacteriales bacterium
AACGGCCTCTAAACGGCGTACTCCAGACGCCACAGCGCCTTCGCTGGTAATCTTCACCAAACCCAAAGAACCAGTAGCCGGCACGTGGGTACCGCCGCACAACTCAATGCTGTCGCCAAATTGGATGACGCGCACGGTCTCGCCGTATTTCTCGCCAAAAAGGGCCATTGCTCCGCGGGCTTTGGCGGCATCTAAAGTGCTGGCGCGATCCTCCAACAGCGGATGATTCGCGCGAATTTCCGCGTTCACCAAGGCCTCAACCTGCGCCAACTCGTCCACCCCCACTTTCTGGAAATGCGCAAAGTCAAAACGCAAACCGTCCGGAGATACCCAGGAACCCTTCTGTTCCACGTGGGTACCCAACACCGTGCGCAAGGCCGCATGCAGCAAGTGGGTAGCGCTGTGGTGCGCCGCGGTGCGCGTACGCGCCGCCGCGTCTACCTCCGCGCGAACGGGCGCGCTCCAATCCGACGCTTCCGCAGCAACGTAGTGCACCACCTGGCCCGTTTCTTTCTTGGTGTCCACCACCGGCAGCGCCTGGCTTCCAACGTACAGCACGCCCCGGTCTCCCACCTGGCCGCCGCTCTCCGCGTAAAACGGCGTTTGGTCCAAAACTACCTGTATTTGTTTGCCTTTGGCAGACTGTACGCTGCGGTACCGAACCACACGGGCGTCGCAACGCACTTGGTCGTAGCCCACAAAGCGGGAATTCTCACCGCCCTGCACTTCCATCCAGTCGCCCATTTCCTGGGCCGTGGCGGCACGTGAACGCTCCGTTTGACGCGTCATTTCTGATTGAAAACCCGCTTCGTCCAAGCCAAATCCGCGCTCGCGCAAAATCAGCGAAGTCAAATCGAGCGGAAAACCAAAGGTGTCGTACAAACTGAAGGCCTTGGCGCCGTCCACCACCCCACCGGCCGGCAATTGGGCCATGGTGTCGTCCAGCAAGCGCAAACCCTGTTCTAATGTGCGCAAAAAGGCCGCTTCCTCCTCTTGGATGACCTGGGTCACCAACTTCTGTTGCTGGCGAATTTCCGGGAAGAAATCGCCCATTTCCCGAGCCAAAACCGCTACCAAACGGTACATAAAGGGCGCGGTGCAGCCCAACGAGCTGTAGCCGTAACGAACAGCGCGACGCAAAATGCGTCGGATGACGTAGCCCGCACCGCCGTTGGAGGGCAACTGACCGTCCGCAATCGTAAAGGCCACGGCCCGAATGTGGTCCGCTATGACGCGGAAGGCCACATCGCCCGCCTCAGATTCGCCGCGCTTCTTGCCGGTCATGAGCTCCAACTCGGCAATCAACGGCTCAAATACGTCCGTGTCGTAGTTGGATTCCTTGCCTTGGATGACTTGGCACAGGCGCTCAAAGCCCATGCCCGTGTCCACGTGTTGCGCCGGCAGCTTTTCCAAGGAACCGTCGGCCTTGCGCAAAAATTCCATGAATACGTTGTTCCAAATCTCAATCACCCGCGGGTGGTCGTTGTTCACCAAATCTGCTCCCGGCAAAGCCGCGCGATCCGCCGCGGAGCGCAGATCCACGTGGATCTCCGAACAGGGCCCGCAGGGACCGGTGTCGCCCATTTCCCAGAAATTGTCCTTCTTGGAACCGTACAAAATGCGTTCTTCGGGAACAAACCGGCGCCAAATGGCTTTGGCCTCCTCGTCCGGCGCCAAACCGTCCTGCTTGTCGCCCCCAAAAACCGTAACGTAGAGGCGGTCTTTGTCAATTTTATAGACGTCCGTCAGCAACTCCCAAGCCCACGTCAACGCTTCCTCCTTGAAGTAATCGCCAAAGCTCCAGTTGCCCAGCATTTCAAACATCGTGTGGTGGTACGTGTCGTGCCCCACCTCTTCCAAATCGTTGTGCTTGCCGGAAACGCGCAGGCATTTTTGCGTGTCCGCAATCCGCGGATGCACCACCGGAGCCACGCCCAAAAAGACATCTTTGAACGGATTCATGCCCGCATTGGTAAACAACAACGTGGGGTCGTCCTTGATCACCAGCGGTGCCGACGGTACTACGGTATGGCCTTTGGAGGCAAAAAAGTCGAGAAAAGTTTGGCGGATTTGGCGCGCGGTCATGTGTACTATCTTAGAAGCATCAAAAATAGGGCATAATCCGTGGCGCGCAGAACCAAGTACTACTACGACCCCCTCTCCATGGCGTTCAAAAAAATTGAACGCACGTGGAAGCACTGGGTACGCGACGTTTCCCTCTTTGCGCTGACCACCAGTTTGGTGGGAATCCTCCTGTTTTTTCTGCTCTCCGCCGTGTTCGACTCCCCCCGCGAGAAGCAACTGCAGCGAGAACTGGACGAGACCAACCTTCAAATGGAAGCCCTGGAAGAGCGTATTGAAGCCATGGACGAGGCGCTGAGCGCGTTGGAGACCCGCGACAACGAGGTCTACCGCTTGGTTTTTGAAACGGATCCGCTCCCGCACGAATTGCGCCGCAACCTGGGCAACACGGACCGACGGTACGCACAAATCCGCGGCATGAGCAACGGGGCGCTGCTGGAACGCGTGGACCGAAAGGCCGAAGAAATAGGCAAACGTCTGTACGTACAATCCAAATCCCTGGACGAAGTGGTGTCTTTGGCCCAAAACAAAAAACAACTTTTAGAAGCCATTCCGGCCATCCGTCCGGTGCCCGCCAAGCGCAACGTTCGGTTGGCCTCCGGGTACGGCTACCGCGTACACCCCATCTACAAAGTGCGTAAAATGCACACCGGCATTGACTTCACGGCCAAAACCGGCACGCCCATCTACGCCGCGGGCAACGGAACCGTGGTCCACCCCGGAGACCTCGGCGGAAGCGGCTACGGCATTCAAATTGTCATCGCCCACGGCTACGGATACCACACGCTGTACGCCCACCTGTCCCGCGCGGTGGCGCGCCCGGGCCAGCGCGTCAAGCGCGGCGATCTCATTGGGTACGTGGGCAGCACCGGCCGCTCCACCGCGCCGCACCTCCACTACGAGGTGATCAAAAACGGTCGAAAAATCAACCCCATCAATTTCTTTTTCAACGACCTCACCCCGGCCGAATACGCCGCATTGGTGGAAGAAGCCAACCGCACCAACCAGTCGTTTGACTGAGAGCTGCAGAGCTCTCTACGAACTCTTGCAGCAGTACAAGACGCAGCAAAGGCATTAGCCGCGCCAAAGGCACAAGCCGCACCCACGGCACCAACAGCCCTGAGGAATTCTTTTAAATAGTGCTTTTTACTTCAAGCGCAACCGCTGCCCCGCATAAATGGGCCGACGCTCGCTGATGCCGTTGACGCGGCACAACTCCTGAACCGTTGTTCCGTTGCGCTTGGCAATCGAATACAACGTATCCCCGCTCTTCACACGGTACACCGCACTCGGCGCCGGAGGCGCCTCGTGCAACGCCTCGTTGTCCGCCGTGGAAAGCGAAGCGGCCTTGGGCTTGTGGTACGCCCACTTCCCTTGGTGCAGTAAAACGTTTGGGTCGCGCAGGGCTCCCGTCTTGAAATCGATCAAATATTCCGGATTGAACGCGGAGCCCATGTACCGCACCTCAAAATGCAAGTGGGGACCCGAAGACCGTCCCGTACTTCCGCCCAAGCCAATGGGATCACCGGCCTTAACGTACTCATTGGGGCCCACAAACAAAGCGCTCAGGTGACCGTAGTACGTTTCCAAGCCCGAAAAATGGCGTACGACCACCAAATTTCCGTATCCACCGTAGTTGTAGTCCGAGTAGCGGATTTTGCCGTCAAAAGCAGCAAATACGGTATCGCCCGTGGTCAATTTCAAATCAATGCCGTGGTGCATGCGGCGGTGGCGCCAGCCGTAAGCGGAAACCACTTCCCCGCGCACCGGAGTGCGGTAGCGACGGTGGCGAATGTCCGTGGCGCACAACCACAACGTGTCTTGCTGTTGGGTCCAATCAAAATCCAAAACGTGCACCTTGGTGGTGTCCCAATGCACGCGAAACACTTCCGGTTCCTTGTACTCAAACCGACGGAGCACTTTGTCCGACGTCGCGATGCTGTCCAAATCCCCAGCGCGCGCTGCCAAAGCGGCAAAACGTTGCGTTTGTCCCTGCGCACCCGCACCCGCCGCAAGCAGCAGCAGTAAAAAGAGGGGTCGGAGGAAGGGGCGAAACACGGGTTGTTTTTTTGTCAGGAAGGCGAATATACAAAAAAAAGGCGGTAATTTTGGGTGAATTCTCGTGCGGAGACCTGCCCAAATCCGCCGTCAGCCAGAAAAAACCATGCCAAACATCCCCACCTTTTTCGAAAAGCGCTACTACCCCATCCGGGATGTGGCGGCCATGTTTGAGGTCAATACCTCCACGCTTCGTTTTTGGGAAAAGCAGTTTCCAGAATTGCGCCCCAAAACAAACGCGCGCGGAGTGCGCATGTACTCCCCTGAAAACATCGAAACCTTGCGCCAGATCTACTATTTGGTTAAAGAACGGGGCTTTACCTTGAAGGGTGCAAAACAAAAAAAACAGCAAAATCCAGACGAAACGGCACAAGTGGAAGATGTGGTACGGCGTTTGATGAAGTTGCGCGAAGAACTGCAGCAGTTCAAAAAAACACTCTAAAACCAACGAACACACCATGACTCGTTCCAACATCATCCTCCTTTCTGTACTGGGCTTCTTGGTCCTGATCCTCCTGTGGGGCGTCGGCCGATACAACAACTTAGTTTCTTTGGACGAAGGCTCCACCGGCCAGTGGGCCAACGTGGAAAGCGCCTACCAGCGTCGCAGCGACCTCATTCCCAACCTGGTGAACACGGTAAAAGGGTACGCCAACTTTGAGCGCGAAACCTTGGAGGCCGTGGTGAATGCGCGCGCCAAAGCCACTTCCGTTACCGTAGACCCCACCAACCTTTCTCCGGAAAAACTGGCGGCGTTTCAACAAGCGCAAGCGGGCGTAGGCAGCGCGTTGGGCCGATTGCTCGTAACGGTTGAAAAATACCCGGACTTGAAGGCCAACCAAAACTTCCTGGACCTGCAAAAGCAGTTGGAAGGAACCGAGAACCGCATCAAAGTGGAACGCGATCGCTTCAACGAAAGCGTGAAATCCTACAATACCGCGGTTAAGCGCTTTCCCGGCAACCTGATTGCGGGTATGACCGGATTTGCCGCTAAAGGCTACTTTGAAGCCGAAGCCGGTTCGGAGCAGGCGCCCGACGTCAACTTCGAATAAGCACGGTGCCTCAACTTACCCCGAGCGAAGAAAAGGCTGTGGTGGCTGCCATTGCGGCAGCCGAGCAGCGCACCAGCGGCGAAATTCGCGTGCATTTGGAAAAGAAATGCGCCCCAGACCAAGCCTACGCAGAAGCGGTCCGCTGGTTTGAGAAACTGCGCATGCACCAAACCCAAGAGCGAAACGGCATCTTGTTTTTGTTGGCCCCAGAATCCCACGCCTTTGCCGTGGTTGGCGACGCCGGCATCCACTCCCGAGTGGGCGCATCCTTTTGGGACGACGTTCGCGAGGCCGCACTGGCGCATTTCCGCGAAGGTCGGTTGGGCGACGGCTTGGTCGCGGGCATTCATCTGTGCGGCGAGCAGTTGCACGAGCATTTCCCGTTTGACGGAAAAACGGATCAAAACGAGTTGTCGGACGAAATCAGTCGGAACGCATGAAAAACGCCCTGATTCGCGGACTCTTCTTGGTACTTGGTTTCTGGAGCACGCTGCAAACGCTGACCGCCCAAGATTTGGGCAAATGGTCCAAAAGCGATGGTCTGGTGGTGGTACGCACGGCCAATAATCCGCTGAGCGCGGAGGATGAACAAGCGTTGGAAGCTTTTCTGCAAACCCGGCTGGATTCCACCGGAGCGCGCTTGGTGGTGGTTCTGACCGACGGCATTTTGGACGACATCAACCTCTACGCGGTGGAGCTGGGCCAACGTTGGGGCATTGGCTCCGCAGACGAAGACAACGGCGCCCTGCTCCTGGTGGATTTAGAAAACCGGCAAATGGCGCTGCAAGTGGGCTACGGTTTGGAAGATGAATTGCCGGACATCACCTGCTCGCACATCATTCAAGACGAAATTGTGCCTGCCTTCAAAGCAGGCAACGTGGCCGAAGGCCTGCGCGCCGGTGCTGAAGCCGTTTTTGCAGCCACCCAAGGTCAGTACCGGGCGCAAGAACGCGGAGGAAAACAAAACCTCCCGGTTTTTGCTCCGCTTTTGGTGGTGGCCGTCCTGATGCTGATGGCGTACCGAAACCGAAACAACCAGGGACCCACCTACGGTTCCGGCGGCCGCTCCGGCGGTGGACCGTTCTTTTTCCCCATGGGCGGCGGCTTTGGCGGCGGCTCCGGTGGAGGCGGTTTTGGTGGTGGAGGCGGTGGCGCTTTTGGCGGTGGCGGCTTCGGAGGTGGCGGGTCCAGCGGCAGTTGGTAAACCAACCGAATCCAGGCCTGTTAAACCATCGAGTACGTGTTTGATTTGTTTTTTGGGCACATCGACGTTTTTTGCCATAAGAATGCACGCGTTTGGCCAACAATCCCGACCTTTGCGGAAACTTTGCAAAAGATGGCTAAAGGGATTCTAGTGGGACTTTTAAGCGTGACGCTTTTGGCGTTGACCGCTTGCGGAGGACCGTCGGGCGTGGGAATTGTGCGTCAACCGGAAAAGACGGTTTTGGTGGTGGTGAAAAAGACCCCCAACCAAGGGTTTGTGGTGAAAAGCGTGCGTTGGGAAGATTCCAAAGCCAAAAAATCCACGGACGCTCAAGTGCAAACCACTACCGAGAACGGTGCCAAGGCCGTTTTGAATCCCAAGGGGTACAAAACATTTGGTTTGTTGACGGAAGTTCCCTCAGGAGCTGGATTTACGCCGGACCGTCTGGTCATCAGCTACCAGGTAGAAAAAGGCAAGAAGACCAAGAAAATGGTCGTGAAAAAAGTGGCTGCGGCCCCCACCCGTTAACCCCTACCCAAGGTGATTTACATTGAGCGGACCGAGTCCTTCAGCGCGGCCCACCAACTGTTCAACCCCAAGTGGACGGACGAGCAAAACGACGCCGTTTTTGGCAAATGTGCCAACCGCGCCTACCACGGACACAATTTTAAATTGACCGTGGTGGTGAAGGGTGAAGTGAACCCAGACACCGGTTTTGTGCTCAACTTGGTGGACTTGAAGCAGGTCATGATGGAACATGTGGTGGACCGCGTGGACCACAAAAACCTCAATGTGGATGTGCCCTTCCTCCAGGGCGTGTTGCCCTCCACCGAAAACCTAGCGATCGCCTTTTGGGCCTTGCTCCGCCAACCCATTGCGGACTTGGGCGGCACCTTGCACTGCATTCGCTTGCGCGAAACCGATAAAAACGCGGTGGAATACTACGGCGAATAAACCGTCGGAACCCACCCCCCTCCCGATATTCAACCTGTCCCCCATGAAACAAGCCTACCTCTTTCCCGGCCAGGGTTCCCAATTCACCGGAATGGGTCAAAACCTGTTTGACGCAAACCCCACCTACTTCCGCCGCGCGGACGAACTGCTGGGATTTTCACTGACGGACATCATGTTTACCGGATCCGACGAGGACCTGAAACAGACCAAGGTGACGCAGCCGGCCGTTTTCCTGCATTCGGTGGCGCAAGCCATTGCTCTGGGCGATTCCTTCCGTCCGGATTTGGTGGCCGGCCATTCGTTGGGCGAATTTTCCGCCTTGGTGGCCGCCGGTGCCCTGTCTTTTGAGGACGGCCTGAAGTTGGTCTACACCCGCGCGTTGGCCATGCAGAAGGCTTGCGAAGCACAACCGTCCACCATGGCCGCCATCTTGGGCTTGCCGGACGAAACGGTTGAAAACATTTGCGCCGCCACGGACGGCGTGGTGGTTGCCGCGAACTACAACAGCCCCGGTCAGTTGGTGATTTCCGGCGCGTTCCCTGCGGTGGAAGCCGCTTGCGAGGCCGCGAAAGCCGCCGGCGCCAAGCGCGCCTTGTTGCTGCCGGTGGGCGGTGCTTTTCACTCCCCACTGATGGAACCGGCCCGCGCCGAGTTGGCCGCGGCCATTGCCGCAACGACCTTCCACCAGCCGGTGTGCCCGGTGGTGCAAAACGTGGTGGCTCAAGCCGTTTCAGACCCCGCACAAATCCAGGAGAATTTGATTGCACAACTCACCGGCCCGGTCAAGTGGACCCAGTCCGTGCAAGCCATGGGTGCCGCCGGAATCGGTCGGTTTGTGGAAGTAGGTCCCGGCAAAGTGTTGCAGGGATTGGTGAAAAAGATTCTTCCCGAAGCTGAAGTTTTGTCCGCATGAGTTTCCATACCGCCTGGCAAAGTCCGTCCAACATTGCGTTGGTCAAGTACTGGGGAAAAACGCATCCCCAGTTGCCCACCAACCCCTCGTTGAGCATAACGCTGGACGCCTGCCGCACGGAGACGTCGGTGGAAATTGTTCCCGGGGGCGGTAAAATTCAGGTGTGGGTGGACGGCGTGGACACGCCATCGTTTGTGCCCAAGGTAGCCGCCTTTTTCAAGGCCATTGCCGAGCGCCATCCGTGGACCGCGCATTTTGATTGGCGCATCCAAACCCACAATACCTTTCCGCATTCCAGCGGCATTGCCAGTTCTGCCAGCGGCATGAGTGCCCTGGCGTTGTGCGTGGTTTCCTTGGCCCGCGAGTTTCAGGAACGCATTCCCGCGAAGGATGATTTGCGAGAAGCCAGTGTGTTGGCCCGACTGGGCTCCGGAAGCGCCTCCCGCAGTGTGTACGGCGGTTGGGTGGTTTGGGGCCGAACGCCCTCCGTTCCGGGCAGCAACCAGGAATGGGCACACCCCTACCCGCACCCGGTAGACCCCGTCTTTGCGGATTTCCGGGACACCGTTTTGCTGGTGGACGTCGGGCAAAAAGCGGTTTCCAGCACCGTTGGGCACGGATTGATGAACGGACACCCGTTTGCGGAGGCCCGGTTTGCCACTGCGCACAACAACCTGGCGGCGTTCCAACCCATCCTCGCCAGCGGAGACGTCGGTTCCTTTTTGGCTTTGGCCGAACGCGAGGCGTTGATGCTCCACGGCCTGATGATGGCGTCCAACCCGCCTTTTGTGCTGATGAAGCCGGAAACGTTGGCCATCTTGGAGAAAATTCAAAACGCGCGCCGCGACGGTCTGGAGGTCGGCTTTACGTTGGATGCGGGTGCGAACGTGCACGTGCTGTACCCAGCCCGCGCTGAACAATCCGTTCGGGAATTTGTTACCACCTCGTTGTCTGCGCATTGCAAGGACGGCGCCTACATTCACGACCGCGTGGGTGCAGGTCCCCAACAACTGACCGAACCCAAGCCCCTGCTTTGAATTCCGTAAACCCCTCCTTCTTCGCGAAAATCCTCCTCTTCGGGGAGTACGGCATCATCCGCGACGCCATGGCGTTGTCCATTCCGTTCAAGGAGTACCAAGGGTCCTTCCGCTTTGTACCGACGGACGCTGCTTCGGTAGCTTCTGAAGTCACGGAGTCTCAGGAGGCTCTGCGCGCCTTTGCGCGCCATTTGCACGCACTGGCAGACAGCGGAGAAGCTTTAGCGGCCTTGGATTTAGTTCAGCTCGACGCCGATTTGGACCGGGGATTGTTTTTTGATTCGTCCATTCCGCAGGGATTTGGCGTGGGCTCGTCCGGAGCCCTCGTGGCGGCCCTCTACGCGCGCTACGCCCTCAATGCAATTCCGGTGGACCACCAGCTCAATAAAGACCGTTTAGTGGCTTTAAAAGCCGAATTGGCGCAAATGGAAAGCTTTTTCCACGGCCGCAGTTCCGGCATCGACCCCACGATTTGTTACCTGCAATTGCCGCTGTTGATTCGGTCGTCGGACGATTTGGGCACCGTGCACCTTCCGGAAGAAAACGCCGAAGGAAAGGGTGCTGTTTTCCTCATCAATTCCGGTGCTCCAGGGGAAACACAACCGCTGGTGACCCACTTCATGGAAAAGCTGAAAGAAGAAGGGTTCCGCAAGGTGATGAAGGACCAATTTAAGAAGTACAACGACGCCTGCATCCAAGCCTTTCTGCAGGGCGATCCCGGGGCCTTGTTCCGCAACCTCAAGCCGCTGAGCCGCTTGGCGTTGGAGCATTTTGACCCGATGATCCCTTCCGGCTACCGCGAATTGTGGCAAAAGGGCATCGACACGAATGCCTACTACCTGAAGCTGTGCGGTTCCGGCGGCGGCGGGTACATTTTGGGCTTTGCCCCGGATTTTGAGGCCGCCGCTCCCCTGTTGAAAACCCACGACCCCGAGGTCATTTTCCGCTTCTAATTGACTGGTCTGCCCCGGAAACTTGCCCTGCGGACGGCCGCACTTTTGCTGGCAGTCCGGTGGTACAATATTGCTTTTCTGTCGGTTGCTCAAGGCGTTTTTCTGTGGAAATTGGTTCAAAGCAACCCGGAAGCCTGGGCTTCTTCGGGAGGTTGGCCCGTTGCGGTTTTGCTGCTCCTGATCAATGCCATATTGGTCTCCGGCGGATCCTTGATTAATAATTTTTACGACGCCGAACACGATTTGATCCACCGGCCTTGGCGTACGTTGTTTGAACGCACCGTGGTGCGCAAGTACGGCATTCCCTTGGCTTTTGCGTTTTGGTTTTTTGGCCTTGGCCTGGCCTGGCACTTGGGCACCCGAATGGGTCTTTTTTTCGCGGCCTATGCGGCGCTCCTGTGGATCTATTCGCACAAGAGGCGGTCGTTGGACCGGGGCGCCCACGCCGTGGCCGCAGGCCTGGCTTTCCTGCCCTTCCTGAGCTGCAGTTTGTGGTTGAACACCTTGCCGTGGCATTTGCTGGTATACGGCCTGGTATTGCTTTTGGTGGAGACTGCGCGCCAAGCGGCCAAGTCCGCCCAAACGCACCCGGAGGTGCGCGGATACCGGGAGTCCCAAACGGTGCTTTTCGCGTCGGCTGCGGCGGCTGTGATTTTCGGCTGGTGGTTGGAGCAACCGGGACTTATTTCACTCGGTTTTCCCGCAGGCCTGGCCGTGGCTTTTTTGCGGTTTTTGGAGCGTATTTCCTATGTTAACGGCGTGCTCGAGCCTGCTAAAACCCAACACGCGCGAAATCTAGATACCTTTTTGAAGGTATACCTGATTTACTCCATGGGGGTTCTCGTGTTTGTGCTGTAGCCAATTGTTTGGCTCTTCACGGAACCAGCTGCCGGGAGCTGCAAGGACAGCTGCTGCCACGCGCTGCGCGGGCCGTCACGCCCCCCAGCCTTAGCGGTACAGCGTAAACACTCCGGTTTCTTCGGCTTTCTTGCCCAGCGGCAGGTGCAGCAGCACGCGGTAGGAATAGGCGCCGGCTTGTGCGGGTTGGCCATCAATCGTGCCGTCCCAGCCCTGGGTGATGTCTGTGGAGGTGTAGATCAAATTGCCCCAGCGGTTGAAGATTTGCAACTCCATGCCTTCAATGCCCAAGCCCTTCACCAAGAAGTAGTCGTTCACGCGGTCTCCGTTGGGCGTGAAGCCCGTGGGAACGTAGAAGTAGTAGTCCATCTGCACAACGACTTCCAGGGTGATGGCGTCGGAGCAACCCAGGCTGTCCGTGATCACCAGGGTCACGTTGTAGCGCCCCGGAATGGCGTAGGTGTGGATGGGGTTGGCGTCCGTGGTGTTGACGGGGGTGCCGTCGCCAAAATTCCAACTCCAGGTGCTGTGCGGCGTGGCCAGGTTTTGGAAGCGTACTTTGAGCGGATTGATGCCGTCCACGTTGTGCCCAAACGAGGCGTTGGGAACCGGCATAACCTGCACCCAAACGGAGTCCGTTCGGGTGAAGCCGCAGTCCCCGGTGAGGGTGTATTTGTAGTAGCGTGTGGTGGCCGGAGAGACGCTGATGCTGTCTGTGTTTTGGCCTGTTTCCCACAAAATGCTGGAGTAAGCGCCGCCCACGTAGCCCGTGTTGCCGATTTTCACCACCGTGCCCGGGCAGATGATGGTGGAAGCCGGGATGGTTTTCAGGGTGTCTACCGGTTGGAAGTACACGGTGATGGAGTCCACCAATGCGGTGGCCATGCACTCGTCCTGAGCGTAGAAGTAATACGTGGTTTGCGTTGTGGGGGTGGCTACCAACTGGTTGCCGCCGGTGGTATCTGTGTTCCACCACGATTTCACCACGCCTTCTCCGCCCGTGACCGTGCCCACGAAGGTGGCTTGATCTCCGGGGCATTGGAGGGTGTCGTTGCCGGCTTGGAGGGCGATGGCAACTGCGGGGTTCACCTTGTCCCGGATGCGGTAGCGCACCACTTGGGAGGGATAATCTGCACAAAAGGTGCTTACCGGCTGCATCACCAACTGGATCACCTCCGGGCCTTCGGCGAGGCCGTCGTCAAACGCTTGAATCCAGACCGTGTCTTTGGTTTGGCCGGGCAACAGCGTGACCAATGCCGGCAGCGGAGTGAAGTCCACGCCCGGCTGTGCCGTGCCTTGGTTTTGGGTAAACGCAATGCGCATGGTATCGGTGGTGGCGCCCTTGCGTTCGATGATCAATCCGGAGGCTTTGCAGCCCTCTACCACGTTGGTGTCTGAAAACGAATTGCCGGAGTTGGTGGAGCGGGACAGCGAGATGGTGGGAAGTTGAAAAGAACGAGCGCCCAAGAATACAGCGGAATTCAGGGCACCGTCGGACACGTCCGCAATGATCATTTTGATGGTGTACAGCTGACCGCACTGCACGCGGGCCTTGGCGGTGAAGACGTCTGTAAATCCGCTGTAAGACGAGCTGAAGCCGGCCGCCGCCACGTTGCTGTTGAAGTACACCGAGTGCGCTACAAAATTGGGGTTTGCCGCCATACAGGTAGCCACGGAACCTCCACCGGTTGGAGCTCCCCCGTTGATGGTGTTGACAGCAACCGGGACATTGGTGTTGGGTATGGTGGCGAGGTTGACCGTGTCTATGGTGTTGGCACTGCCGCCGTTGATGCCCTTTCCAATGAGAAAAAAACCAAAGGCGTCGTTGAACTGAGTGCAGGTGTAGCCCGCGTATTCGTTTGAAGCAAAAATGTAGTCAAACTTAACGGAATCACCCGGAGCAATGAAGGAAAACATGATTTGGGCCTTGTCGTTCAATGCGGTCTGAGAACTGCCGATGGCCGACAATACGGTGAGCAGGTTGGCAGACTGGGAGGTTCCGGAGCCAGGGCTTCCGGTTTGACCGGGAACTACGTCCGTCGCCCCGCCCGTAACCATGACAATGCCGCTGTCCAGGCCAAAATTGGCGTTGTGTGCGGGAAAAGAGAATTTACCAATCTGCGTGCTGTTTCCCTGGCTGAGGAACATGTTGGTGGCCAGGTTGATGGGCTGGGGCAGCAACGAAAAATTGGGCCCCACCAATACGTTTTGCGCCAACCAATGCGGGTTGTTGCGCGGAGCCGCGGTGTTGACGGAAATGATTTGCGCTTGGAGGCCGGACAACGCACCGAGGGATGCGATGGCCAACGTGCAGGCGATCAGTCGCTTGGAGAACATCTTCCAAATATAGCGAATTTCACGTGCTTGCGGTACCTTCGCACAAACGCCTGAATCATGGATGTACGCCCTTATTTGAACGAGCACTTTGAACGATTTACCGACGAGTTGAAGGAGTTACTTCGGCTGCCCAGCATCAGTGCGGATCCCGCGTATGCGGACGCCGTTCGCACCACCGCCCAGGCCGTCTCCCAGCACCTCAACAAAATCGGCCTAAACAACGTGGAAGTTTGCGCAACTCCCGGCTACCCGGTAGTGTACGCGGACTACACCGTTGGGCCAGACGCGCCCACCGTTCTCGTTTACGGGCACTACGACGTGCAACCGGCAGACCCCTTGGAGCTTTGGGAAACCCCTCCTTTTGAACCGACGGTGCGCACCACCCCCATCCATCCAGAAGGCGCCCTGTTTGCGCGTGGGGCGTGCGACGACAAAGGGCAGTTCTTCATGCACGTGAAGGCCATCGAGGCCATGCTCGCACAAGGTCCCCTCCCCTGCAACGTGAAGTTCATGATTGAGGGCGAAGAAGAGGTAGGCTCTGCCAATTTGGCGTGGTTTGTGGAGCGCAACCGGGAACGTCTGGCCTGCGACGTCATCCTCATTTCAGACACCGGCATGTTGGCGCCCGGCATCCCCAGCATCACCACCGGCTTGCGCGGCTTGGCCTACATGGAAGTGGAATTGACCGGCCCCAACCGGGACCTTCATTCCGGTCTCTACGGGGGCGCTGTGGCCAATCCGCTCAACGCCCTCGCGCAACTCATTGCCTCCCTGCACGATGCGGACGGAAAAATCACCCTGCCCGGATTTTACGACGACGTGGCGGACCTTCCTGCAGAAACGCGGTCCGACTTGGGCCGCGCTCCTTTTGATTTGGACGCCTACAAAAAAGCACTGGACTTGACCGACGTGGTGGGCGAAACGGGCTACACCACCTTGGAACGCGCCGGCATTCGCCCTACTCTGGACGTCAACGGCCTATGGGGCGGTTACACGGGCGAAGGCGCAAAAACCGTCATCCCGTCCAAGGCCTTTGCCAAAATTTCCATGCGCTTGGTTCCGGACCAAAATCCAGAAAAGATTGCCGAACTGTTCCAAAAGCACTTGGAGTCCAACGCTCCAAAGGGCACTACGGTCCGCGTCACGCCGCACCACGGCGGCTGGGCGTACGTTTGCCCGCCGGACCACCCGGGTTACTTGGCAGCTCACAAAGCCGTGGCGCAAACGTTTGGGAAAGAGCCGGTTCCCGTGCGCAGCGGCGGTTCCATCCCCATCGTGGCCCTGTTTGAAAAAGAGCTCAACGCCAAAAGCATCCTGCTGGGCTTTGGGTACGACTCCGACGCCATCCACTCTCCCAACGAACACTACGGTTTGGCCAACTACCGCAAGGGAATCGAAACCATTCCGTGGTTTTACACCTACTATACCCAGGGCTGAAATCGTCGATTACGGCCTTCTGGAATCAACATTCTTCCTATCATAAAAAAGGGGGCGCCTCTGCGAGGCGCCCCCTTTTTTTATACCGTCCAATTAAAATTTATCCTCGCACGGTCGGTTGTTGAAAAGCCTTGGCCAAGCGGAACGACACCGCAACCACGTCGCGAACTTCCAACAAGAGTTGAACCTGCAGCATGCCCAGACGACCGCCCACCACTTGACGTTGCATCAAGTCCACTTGACTTTCTATCATTTTATTGACGTCCGCCAGCAGCAGCCGTTTCGCGGCGTGAACCTCATCCAAGTTATTCTTTCCTTGGACGGCAGCCTCAACCTTGTCAAAGTAGGGTCCAAGCAGTTTGTTGAATTCCATCAAAGCGTCCAAAAACGAACGATTCGGTGTGCTGTGGTGGTTGGACAAATGATAACGAATGGACTCGTTGTACTGCGAAGCACTCCGCTCCATGTCCAGCATTAAATCGTACAGGGCAAAGTAGAGCACACCGTGTTCCGTGCTGTCCAACCCCATGCGTCGAACATTCTTGGCCATGCGCAAGGCCTGTTTTTCGCGATTCGCCAAGCTGGACTTGTTGTTCTTGAACAGTCGGTTCGCAATATCTGAATTCTGCCCCACCAAGGAACGCGTACCTACCGCCAAAGACTTTTCAACGTCCTTCAGAGAGTCCAACACCCACTGACGGGCCGTTGCTACGTGAGAATCATTTTGTACCTGAGCAAAAGTCTCGTTTAGCTCAGCTTCCGCTTCCCGCTCCTTGGAAAATACCCGATGACTGCGGTAAAGAACATACAAAGTGAGTAGGAAAAGTGCAATGGCAACCGTGGGTCCTCCAAAATACATCAAGGCGGCAACCGTGGCCGCAAACAAAAAGGCAATGACCGCCGTCATCAACCAACCGCCCACTACCGTAAGTACCCCGCTGATGCGGTATACGGCGGTATCACGACCCCAGGCACGGTCGGCCAAAGACGAACCCATGGCCACCATAAAGGTGACGTAGGTAGTGGACAACGGCAACCTCAACGATGTAGCGTAGGCAATCAAAACCGATGCCACCAACAGATTGACCGAAGCCCGAACCAAGTCAAACGCGTGTCCGTCTCCATCGCCGGATTTTCGCTCAAACCGTTTCTCCACAAACGAGCGAATGCCGTCTGAATGGAGCACCGAAAACGACCGCGAAATGGCCAAGGAGGCCCCCACAATTCCACGCGACAGCTGGTTGGAAGCAAAAGATTCGGAACCTTCGTCTTGGCTGCTCAAGTTGATTTCCGTTTCGCTGACTTTCCGCGCTTTGGCGCTGCGCCATAGCGTTACAATCATGACAACTCCGCTGGCCAGCAAAATCCACGTTGGGGTTTGCACTTTCTCGGCCAAATCTCCCATGTAGTAGGAAGCAGCGTCCAAACCGGATGCCGTTAGATTTTTGTAGGCCAACCAGCCGCCAACGCCCACCCCAATGAAATTGACCAAGTCGTTGCCCGCAAAGGCCATGGACAAAGAAAACGTACCCAGCAAAACCACAAAGCGCAACGGATTGATGTTCCAAAAATGCAACAAGGCCTGGGAGATCAAGGTCAAAAACGTAAATACCACGGCATTGATGGTCCAGTCGTTGTGTTCCAGCCAAAGGAGTTGTGCTTCGGTCACAAAAGAAGATCCTTCCGCTCCTTTCACCAACAAAAAGTGAACGATGAACGTACCTACCAAACCACTAAAAACGCCCCCAAACAGCTTCAACGTGTCTTGCAGCCGGAATGTAAAGGCCAAACGCCAAATCCACTGAACGAGCAACCCGCCCACAAAGGAAAACAACACGGATGAGAAAATGCTGGAGACAATGGTGGTTGCCTCGTTAAACTTCATGACTTGGTAAATCCCTTCCCAGCCCATGCCGCGGTTCAACGCAATCTGCCAGGCCACAACGGACCCGGCTCCCAATAATCCAAAAACCAAGGATACCGTGGTGGACGTAGGCAGCCCTTTTCCATTGAAAAAGTCGAGCAAAAGAACGTCCGTAAACATGACGGCCAAGAAGACCCACATGATTTCCGTAAACGTGAAAAAACTGGGATCAAATACCCCTTTCCTGGCCACTTCCATCATGCCGGACGAGGATAGGGTGCCCAAAACAACCCCCAAACTGGCCACGATCAAAATGGTGCGCATGCTCGCTACCTTTGATCCTTGTGCTGAGTTCAAGAAGTTGACGGCGTCGTTGCTCACGCCAACAGTTAAATCAATGGCTGCCAAAACCGCCAGAATGATGACCAGTACGAGGTAGATGTCCATAGCCTGCGAAGTTACTCCCCACGCAACAGCAATTCGTTAACAATGAATTAATTTTCCATGCCCAACCGCCTCCACAACAGCCCCAGCGCTTACCTGCAGCAGCACGCCAACAACCCGGTGGACTGGTGGCCGTGGTCCAACGAGGCGTGGGAAACGGCAGCTGCCAAGGGCCAATGGGTCGTATTGTCCATCGGCTACTCCACCTGCCACTGGTGCCACGCCATGGAGCGGGACGTTTTTGAGCAACCGGCCGCTGCGGAGGCAATGAGCGACTTTGTTTGCATTAAGGTAGACCGCGAGGAACGTCCGGACGTGGACCAAGTCTACATGCAAGCCGCATTGGCCATGAACGGAAACGGTGGATGGCCCCTCAACCTCATTGTCCTGCCCGACGGTCGGCCGATTTGGGCCGGTACCTACCTGCCCCTGGACCGGTGGATGGACCTCCTCCAGCTCATCCGCACCGTCCGCACCACCCAACCCGCCACCGCAGACGACTTCGCCCACCAAGTGGAACAAGCCCTGCGCAGCGCCCAGGCCC
>CANHXZ010000024.1 GCA_947464785.1 Flavobacteriales bacterium
AACAACCAGCCCATCGCCCAACCCAATTTGGCGGCCTGCGGACACGCTTGGTTCCCCGCAGAAGTGAACCGCGTGGACGGTCCGGACGCAGCCATGGCGGCACTCACGGATTTTGATCCCCAGCGCACGGCCGTGGTGGACGCGCAAGACGTAGCCCCAGACGTTGCCTTGCCGGTAGCCGCGGATTCTGCCGCGCAAATCGGCTTAAAAACCTACGACCCCAAAACCCTAACGTACGCCGTTCGCGGCTGCACCTCGGACCGTTTGGCGGTATTCTCCGAACTGTTCTACGAGGTTCCCGGTCAGCGCTGGATTGCAGAGGCCGACGGCAAGGAAGTGGACGTCATCCGGGTGAATTACGTGCTGCGCGCGGCCGTTTTGCCTGCCGGCACCAAGGAAGTGGTGTTCCGTTTTGAACCCACTACCTACACCACCGGAGAACAAATTGACTTGGGCTTTAGCGTTCTGTTGGTCCTGGCCTTGGCCGGGGCGTTTTGGCAGGAACTGCGCAACCGAAAAGAGGTAAGCGCGGCTTGATGGCCGGAAAAATACTCATCGTCACGTACTACTGGCCGCCGGCGGGAGGTCCAGGCGTGCAACGCTGGCTGAAAACCGCCAAGGAATGGCAGCGCAGCGGGCAGGAACTAACCGTTCTGACGGTAGACCCGGCCGCAGCCACCTACCCGGTGCAAGACGAATCGCTGCTGCAAGAAGTTGCGGGAATTAAAACGGTAACCACCCCCGCTACGGATTGGTTTGCCGCCTACCAGCGCCTTACGGGACGCAAGGAGGTTCCGTACTCCGGATTTGCCAATCAGGCTGGAAAACCGGGGCCGCTGCAGGCCGTGTCTCGTTTTGTTCGCGGGAATTTCTTCTTGCCGGATCCGCGCAAAGGCTGGAACCGCCACGCCCTGCGCGCCGCGCGTCAAATTTTATCCGAAGGAGGGTACACCGACGTCATCACCACCGGGCCGCCACATTCCACCCACCTGATTGGTCGGCAACTTCAGCGGGAGACGGGCATCGCTTGGACCGCCGATTTCCGGGACCCTTGGACGGACATTTACTACTACGACCGCTTCTACCCCACCCAGTGGGCCCGCGCGCACGACCAAAAACTGGAGCGTACGCTGCTGGAAGAAGCCCGGCGGGTCTTGGTGGTCAGCGAGGACCTCAAGCGCACCTTGGTGGGCAAATCCAGCCGGGTGGACGCCTCCAAGTTCTTGGTGCTTCCCAACGGATACGACCCGGAAGACTTTGACCCGAACCGGAAACCGCCCACCGAGCCCCACACCGCCGTTCTGGCGTACACCGGAACCCTGTCCCTACAGTACCCCGTATCGGCCCTGGTGTCCTCCTTCCAGCAAACCCTGCGCCAAGGCAAATCCTTTGTCTTCCGCATGGCTGGCAAACCGGCCGACGAAGCCGTGGACGCCTTGCGTGCCTTGGAACACGAATTCCCAAACGCCTTCCGCCTGGAACTTCTGGGATACCTTCCCCATCGGGAGTCGGTTCAACTGCTGCAATCCGCAGACCTGCTGGTGCTTTTGATCCCGGACCTCCCCAACAACCGCGGCATTCTCACCGGCAAACTGTTTGAATACCTGGGGACCGGTAGGCCCATTTGGGGCTTTGGACCGGAAACCGACGGCGATGCGCAGTTGCTCCTATTGGAAAATCGCGCCGGATCCTTGTTTGACCCCACCGACGACGGTTGCCAACGCGCTGCTCAAGCCCTCCAAAAGGCATTGGACGAGCCCGGAACGGGTGCGGCGGACCCGTCCGCTTACACGCGTGCGGCGTTAGCGCAGAAGTTGCTGCATTGGATGCACGGAACCCCGCATTCATGAACCACCAACGCTACCGATGGGGGGCTTGGTTGCTGCTTTTGGCCCCCATTCTGCTCCTTCCTCTAGCGACCCAAGACGGCCCCAGCCACGTCTGGCAAGCTTTGGCTTTGAACCACTTAGCAGCTGGAGATCCCGCATGGACGGCGGTAGCAGAACCCAACCACCTCCTGCTTTCCAACCAACTGATCCACCGCGTCCTTCAAGTTTTGTTGGCCTTGGGCGCAACGGGACCCCTTGCGGAGAAAATCCTTCAGCTACTGCTGGCCCTGCCCTTTGCGGCTGCCGTTTATTGGGCAACGCAGAAGGAACAGAAGCATCCCGAGCTGGCTGCTTGGGTGCCCGTTTTCTTCTTCAACCTCTTGTTTTTTAAAGGCTTCTACAACTTCATCGCCGCGGCCGGATTGGCCTTGGTGGCAATTCATCTGCTGCACAAACGGCCTGCGAGCCCGTGGCTGCACCTCCTGTGGCCGGCCCTTTATTTTGCGCATCCGTTGGGTTTGGCCTTTGTGGGGTTGGCCGCTCTTCTTCTTTATGCATCCGGGGTTGTTCCAGCTAAAAACAACCGTACTGAGGACGCTACAAAGGTTCGACTCCCTTTTATTTCCTTAGCGCATGGAGCCTTTTGGGCACTGGTGTTTGGGTACACGTGGTTTGCGTCGGGTTCTTCCGGCGATGCGGCGTCCGCACCGCGGGCGGTGTCCCTTTTGGAACGATTGGCGCGGCTGGCATTGGGCGATGCATTGGCCCTTCGTTTGGACAATCGATTGCTGCTGACCTGCACGCTAACCCTTGCGGTTGGGGTTGCTGCTGCGGTGCCCTTGCGCCGGCCTCATTTTCGACGTTTTTCTGGGATCCTTTGGTGCCTGGTGTTTTTTGCTGCCGCTTGGGCCGTTGCAGGTCCGGACCACTTGGGCGAAGGCGGTTTTGTGCGGCAACGCATGGCCTGGATCGCAACCGTTCTGGTTTGGTTCGTAGCAGTTGTACGAAACGAACTACTTCCGCCCCTGGCCAAGCGCGTCCTTTCCGTACTCCCGCGCCTTGCCTTGGTGCTGGTGGTTTGGCAACTGGCAGACACCTACCGGCAGACCCCGTCTTCCCGCGCCAATTTTAAACTGCACGAAGCAGACCGAATTGCCGTTCAAAAAGACACGTTGCAACCGGAAAACTACGCCCTGCACACGCACCACTTTCCGGTGCGTGCCAAGTGAGCACGCGGCTCCAAATCCCGGTAAAAACACCTCCGATTCAAAAAAAAACACCCCGAGCCGCAGGCTCGGGGTGTTGGTCTTTTGGGGATCTTAATCCTACTTGCTCAAGTACAAATTGCGCTCGGAGTACAGCTTTTGGAACAGGGGGTCCTTCAGCGATTCAATGAAGTAAATGGCCTCGCCGGTGGACTTCATTTGCGGTCCCAGGGTCTTGTCCACGTCCGGGAATTTGTGGAAGCTGAAGACCGGCACCTTGATGGCCCAGCCCTTGCGCTTGGGCTGGAAGTTGAAGTCCTTCACCTTTTTGGCGCCCAGCATCACCTTAGTGGCGTAGTTCACGTAGGGCTCGTCGTAGGCCTTGCAAATGAACGGCACCGTGCGGGATGCGCGCGGGTTGGCCTCAATGATGTAAACGGTGTCGTTCTTGACGGCGAACTGAATGTTGATCAGCCCGACGGTTCCCAAGGCCTTGGCAATCTTGTTGGTGTGGTCCACAATCTGCTGCATCACCAACTCGCCCAAATTGAAGGGCGGCAAGGTGGCACTTGAATCGCCGGAGTGCACGCCGCACGGCTCAATGTGCTCCATGATGCCGATGATGTACACGTCCTCACCGTCGCAGATGGCGTCGGCCTCCGCCTCAATGGCACCGGCCAAATAATGATCCAAAAGCACGCGGTTTCCGGGGAAGTCCTTGAAGAGCTCCACCACGTGTGTTTCCAGCTCGTCGTCGTTGATGACGATTTTCATGCCCTGGCCGCCCAAAACGTAGGACGGTCGGACCAAAATGGGGTAGCCCAAATTCGCGGCAACGGCGCGCGCTTCGTCCGCATTGGTGATGACGGCAAACTCCGGGTACGGAATGCCCTCCTGCTGGAGCAAAGTGGAAAAGCGACCGCGGTCTTCGGCCAAATCCAGGCTCTCGTACGTGGTGCCCAAAATGGGAATCCCAAACCGCTCCAACTTCTCCGCCAATTTCAGGGCCGTCTGGCCGCCCAACTGCACCACCACCCCAACGGGCTTTTCGTGGCGCAGGATGTCGTACAGGTGCTCCCAAAACACCGGCTCAAAATAAAGCTTGTCTGCCGTGTTGAAATCCGTGGAAACCGTCTCCGGGTTGCAGTTCACCATGATGGTCTCGTAGCCGCACTCCTTGGCCGCCAAAACCCCGTGCACGCAGGAGTAGTCAAACTCAATGCCCTGACCAATGCGGTTGGGACCGGAGCCCAGCACCACCACCTTGGGGCGATCGGACCGCACCGACTCGTTCTCCGGAACCGCCACCCCTCCGGGCGTCAGGACCGACGGCGCTTCAAACGTGGAATAGTAGTACGGCGTCTGCGCGGGAAACTCCGCCGCACAGGTGTCCACCATCTTCCAAACGCGCTCAATGCCCAGGGCCACGCGCTTATCGTGCACCTGACTCTCCAAACAACGCACCATGTGCGCAATTTGGCGGTCTGCAAAGCCCTTTTGCTTGGCCTCCAACAGCACGTCGTACGGGAGGGAATCCAGCGAATGCGTTTCAACAGTGCGCTGCAGCAGCACCATCTCCTCAATCTGCTTCAAGAACCACAAATCAATCTTGGTGATTTCGTGGATCTTGCGCAACGGAATGCCCAACTGAATGGCGTCGTACAAAACAAATACACGGTCCCAGCTGGCGTATTCCAATTTGTGGAGAATGACTTTTTGGTCCGTCAGGCCTTTGCCGTCCGCACCCAAGCCGTTGCGCTTGATTTCCAACGACTGCGCCGCCTTGGAAAGGGCTTCCTGAAACGTGCGTCCAATGCCCATGACCTCGCCCACGGACTTCATCTGCAAGCCCAACCGACGGTCCGCGCCCTCGAATTTGTCAAAATTCCATCGCGGAATCTTCACAATGACGTAGTCCAACGTGGGCTCAAAGAACGCCGTGGTGGTCTTGGTGATTTGGTTGTCCAGCTCGTCCAGCGTGTAGCCAATGGCGAGCTTGGCAGCGATTTTGGCAATGGGATAGCCCGTGGCCTTAGACGCCAAGGCAGAGGACCGGCTCACGCGGGGGTTGATCTCAATCGCCACCAGGTCCTCGTTCTCGTCCGGGCTGACGGCAAACTGCACGTTGCATCCGCCCGCGAAGTTGCCGATGGAGCGCATCATGTGGATGGCCATATCGCGCATGCGCTGGTAGGTGCGGTCGGACAGCGTCATGGCCGGAGCTACCGTGATGGAATCGCCCGTGTGGATGCCCATGGGGTCCATGTTCTCAATGGAACAAATGATGATGACGTTGTCGTTGCGGTCCCGAAGGAGCTCCAATTCGAATTCTTTCCAACCCAGCAAGGCCTTGTCAATCAGCACCTCATGGATGGGGCTCGCCTCCAAACCGCGCTTGAGCGCGTTGTCAAACTCCTCTTTGGTGAACACAAACGACGCGCCGGAACCGCCCAGCGTGAACGACGGCCGAATGCACAATGGAAAACCGTACTCTTGCGCAATCTCCTTGCCTTTGAGGTAGCTGTCCGCCGTCTGCGCCGGGGCCATCGGAATACCGATCTTGAGCATGAGCTGTTTGAACTTCTCCCGGTCTTCCGTAATGTGGATGGCGTCAATGTCCACCCCAATGATGTCAACGCCGTACTTTTCCCACAAACCTTGGCTGTCCGCCTCAATGCACAAATTCAAGGCCGTCTGGCCACCCATCGTGGGAAGCACTGCGTCAATCTTGCGCTCCTTGAGAATGTGCTCCAAGGACTCCACCGTCAGCGGAAGGAGGTAGACGTGGTCCGCAACCACGGAGTCCGTCATGATGGTGGCCGGATTGGAGTTGATCAAAGACACCTCAATGCCCTCGTCGCGCAGCGAACGCGCGGCCTGCGATCCGGCGTAATCAAATTCACACGCTTGGCCAATCACAATAGGGCCACTGCCTATGAGGAGAACGGTTTTTATTTCTTGGTTGCGGGGCATGAGGGGGCGTTTAATTCGGTGGTTGAAACCCAGTGGTTGGGGACGGCGAAAGGGCGACGAAGATCCTGTTGAAATTTACGCACAAAAAAAAGGTGCTGCGGAAGCAACACCTTTCAAAAAATAGAGGGAATGCATTACCCTTTGTGGTTTCCTTCGTCGGACACAGTCAAACGACGACGACCGCGTGCACGGCGCGCAGCCAAAACGCGACGACCATTGGCCGAAGCCATGCGCTCACGGAATCCGTGCTTGTTCTTTCTTTTCCGGTTGGAGGGCTGGAACGTGCGTTTCATGGGTCGTTTGTGTTTTACGTATCGGGCGGCAAAGATAGAAAGTTATTTCTAATATACAAAACCAGTACTGCGTATTTTTTTAAACTGTTTTGATCCGAACGCAACCGAACTGCCTGCCCGCGGGGATTCCGTACCTTTGTATCTAGGAATGGAAACCGTTTGGATTGCAGGAGCTTCGCGCGGCTTGGGAGCCGCGTTGGCGCACGTCGTATCGGCGAGCGGCTGCCGGGTAGTCCTCACGGCGCGCAACGCCTCTGATTTGGAAGCGCTGCGCACAACCCTCCCCCATCCGGAAAACGCCGTGGTGGTCCCGGCGGACCTCGCAGCGTCCGAAGCACTGTCCGAATTGATCGATCGCGTCTGGAACGAGTCCGGGGGCATCCAACGCGCTTTTTTCTGCGCGGGCTTGGCCCAGTGGAGCAACCCGCTCACCACCACCCCCGGGGCGGAAGAGCAGTTGATGGCCCTGAACTACCGTTTTCCCGTGCAAGCCGCCAAACTCTTGGCCGAGCGCATGCTGGACCATGGAAACGGACAGTTGGTTGCCGTTGGGTCCATAGCTGCCGAATTTGGCCAGCCGGAAAGCGCCGCCTACGGAGCCAGCAAAGCGGCCCTGGAGCGCCATTGGGAAGCCTTTTACGCCGCTTGGGCCCACCGCCGCCTTCGCGTGCAACTGATGCAGCCGGGCGTGATTCAAACCACCATCATGGCCAGCGCCTTGGACGAGTCTGGCGCAGCCTTGGGCCAAAACGCCAAGAGCCACACCGGTCAATCGCCCGAAGCCGTGGCCCAACGCCTGTGGGCCGCCGCCCAAACCCACCGCTTCAAAACCTACCTCATTTCCCCCACCGAACGCTTGGCATTGCTTTTGCACCGGTGGATGCCCACTCTTTTTTACACCCTTTTGCGCCAACGCCATGGGACCGCTTAACCCCATCCACTTCACCCCGGAACAAACCGCTGTTCTGAGCCAATTTTTTGCCGCAGGAACCCCCTGCAAGCATTTGATCCTCGACGGTTTTCTCACCGACGAAACGGCCAACCTGCTGCACGGTCACTTTCCGCCCATGAACGCCCTGAAGGTTCGCCGGAAGAGCCTCAACGAAAACAAGGCGGAAGACTACAAGTTTGACGAGTGGCACCCCGCCTTTCGCGAGGTCCGGGAGGCCATCCGCTCGGAGTCTTTTGCGGCATGGATCAGCACGGTAACCGGAATCGACGGCCTGCTCACGCCAGACAACCCGCTGGGTTCCGGCGTGCACCAAGGAGCCGACGGTTCTTATGTGGACGTACACATCGACGTCAACTACGATCCGGAGTCCAATTTGTGGCGTCGGGTCAACCTCCTGATCTACCTCAACCGCAACTGGAAGGACGAATACGGCGGACACCTGGAAATTTGGGACAAGTTCATGAAGCGCGCGGAAAAGCGCATTGCACCGGCCCACAACCGCGCCGTGCTCTTCCTCACGGACGAAAACTCCCCCCACGGGTACCAAACCATCCGGGTTCCGGAAGGCGAAACCCGAAAGTCGTTTTACGCCTACTTTTTCACGCCCATCCAGGACGGTTTCCGCTACTCGGACTCGCGCTTCATTGCGCGCCCGGACGACAGCGCGTGGCGCAAGGCGGCCACCTCCATCAAGGAGGGCGTCAAAATCAACGCCAAGCGTCTCCTCAAAGTACTGGGCGTCAAGTCCCTGGATTTCCAAGACAAAAACAAATACTAAGTGGCCCAACACCGCCGCGGCTCCGCCGCGTCCTCCAACGAGGGATCCCCCAAAAAACCCCTCCGCTGGAATTCGCTCCGCCGCATGGGGCGGCTCTACCCCTACGTCCGCCCCTACCGCGGTGAATTTGCCCTGGGCTTGGTAATGCTCCTGCTCTCCAGCGCCACCAACTTGGCCTTTCCGGGCCTCCTGGGCGGACTGGTAGACGCCACGGAGAAAGCCCCAAACACGTTAAACCTTTTGGCGTTGCAATTGGCCGGAATTTTGGTGTTGCAAGCCGTTTTTTCCTTTTTTCGCATTGTCTTGTTTGAACGCGTGGCGGAACGGGCCTTGGCCTCCTTGCGCCAAGCCATGTACCGGCACTTGATCGTTCTGCCGCTCCCTTACTTCCACGAAAAACGCGTGGGCGAGCTCACCAACCGGTTGCAATCGGACATTGGCGTGCTGCAGGAAACCTTCACCACCACCCTGGCCGAATTCATTCGCCAAGTGGTGGTCATTGGCGGCGGCTTGGCCCTGCTCACCTACACCAGCCCGCAGTTGACCGTATTCATGCTGGCCGTACTCCCGGTGGTGGTGGTATTGGCGGTGGTTTTTGGATCCCGCATCCGCAAGTACAGCAAAAAAGTGCAGGATGCCTCCGCAGAAAGCAATGCCGTGGTGGAAGAAGCCCTGCAAGGAATCGCCACGGTAAAAGCCTTCTCCGGCGAATCTTTTGAATGGCGTCGGTACGAAACCCGCACGAACACGGTTGCCCAGTTGGCCATCAAGAGCGGCATCTTGCGCGGGGCCTTTGCCAGCTTTTTGATTTTGGGCCTGTTTGGCGCCCTGGTGGCCGTGGTGTGGAAAGGCACCACCCTCATTGCTACCGGCGAATTGGCCACCGGACAGCTCGTCAGTTTTGTGATTTATTCCGGGTTCATTGGCGGTTCCATTGGCGGAATGGCCGACGTGTACGCCCGGCTGCAAAAAGCCGTAGGCGCCACGGAAGCCCTGCTGGACATGCTGGACACGCCCACCGAACCGCTGGAGGCCCGCCCGCCGCACGCACAGAAAAACACGCAACCGGAAGCCCTTCCGGAGCCATTGCCCAACACTCCGCATTTGGCGTTTACGGACGTCTCCTTTTCCTACCCGGCGCGTCCGGACCTCCCCGTGCTGCAGCACCTGACCCTCAGCGTTCCACGCGGCGGTCAAATTGCCCTGGTGGGCGCTTCCGGGGCCGGAAAAAGCACGCTGATCCAACTCATTCTCCGCTTCCACCAGCCCCAATCCGGAAGCATCCAGTGGTTTGGACATCCCCTGGAAACCCTGCCGCTGGCCGAGCTACGCCGCACCATGGCCTTGGTCCCCCAAGAAGTGGTCCTGTTTTCCGGCACCCTTCGGGAGAACATTGCCTACGGTTTAACGGGAACTACAGACGAAGCCCTTTTGGAAGTGGCCGCACAAGCGAACGCCCTGGAATTCATCCAGTCCTTTCCGCAGGGATTGGACACCTTGGTGGGCGAGCGCGGGGTACAACTGAGCGGCGGACAACGCCAACGCATTGCCATTGCGCGCGCCTTGCTGCGCAATCCGTCCCTCCTGCTCCTGGACGAGGCCACCTCTGCCCTGGACTCGGAAAGCGAAAGCTTGGTGCAAGACGCCCTCCAAAGATTGATGGCCGGACGCACCTCCGTGGTGGTGGCCCACCGCCTGAGCACCGTGCGCCATGCGGACGCCATTGCCGTGTTCCACAAAGGACAGGTGGTGGAGTTGGGAACGCACGAGGAGTTGCTGGCGCTGCCCAACGGCCGGTACCGAAAACTCCTGGACAAACAGCTCCACAGTTGATGGAACGACCCCTGCGCGAAAGGGGAACAGCGTCGGGAATCTGTTGTACCTTCGTTTCATGAAGCGAGCTTGGCGCATTGTTTGGAACAAGTACGTCCTGACCGCCGGTGCCTTTGCCGTGTGGATGGTTTTCTTGGACTCCAATTCCTACCTGATTCAGCGCGAATTGGACGCGGAATTGACGGAATTGGACGCGGGAATATCCTTCTACGAGCACGAAATTTCGTGGCAAGTACGACGCCTGCAAGACGTGGAAACGAACCCCGAATTGCTGGAGCGCTTTGCGCGCGAAACTTATTGGATGCACCGACCCGGCGAAGAAGTGGTCTTGGTGGAATCCGCCAAAAATCCCGAATAAATGGCTGAAATGCCCCTGGACGGCTTCGAGCCGACTCCGCGTTCTGCGTGGGAATCCGCTTTTGCCAAAGAATGGAAGGGCGCACCCGAACCCGCTTACGCCCACCGCACTGCAGACGATTTGCCGGTGGCTCCTTTTTATACGGAGGAAGACACGAACGCCCTGCCGGAAGGCGCTGCGGTCGCACAACGCGCGGCGCAACGCCGCGCTTCCGCCTACATCCATACCCTGGAGCAACTGGGCCCGGGCGACCCCAAGGTCTTGAACGCGCAAGCGCTGGTAGCCCTCCAAGACGGCGCTTCCTCGTTGCTCTTCTACCTCCACGGCAACGAAGACTTCTCCTTGCTGCTGACCGGAATTCAAGCGAACATTATCCCCATCCATGCGGTGGTGGTGGGCGATCCGGAAGCGTTTCTAGCGCGGTGGAAAACCGCTTGGATCGCATTGGGACTGGACCCTCAGGAGTGGCAAGGCTCCTTGAATACGACGGTTCGCGGCGACGCACTGAAGTCCGTCTTTGCCCAACTCCCCGCCGGAGTGCGCTTGGGCGTGAACGCCGGGGAATTCCGCACCCAGAAACTCCCCACTTCCCCTACCTCCCATTCGCCCAACGCCACCGCCCTGCCGGCAGTGCCCGCCCTGGCGTTTGCCGTGCGCGAATGGGACGCGCTCTTTGCGGCCTGCGGGCCCGAGGTGTTTTCCCGAGTATGGGTGCATTGGGCGGTGACCGACGATTTCTTGAACGAAGTAGCTGCCTTGCGCGCCTTGCGCACGGTGTGGGCGCATTGGTTGAACGAACGCGGCGCCTCGCCTGCGGCGGCGCCGCTCTGGATCTGCGCGGAGGGAGTACTTCCTGCGGACCCGGGCAACGATCCGCACAATCCGTTGGTGCTCACGCAGTGGCAGCTCGTCAGCGCCGCCTGCGGCGGCGCTGACGAGCGCTGCGCGCCTCCTCTTTCCGGAGCCGACGCACGGGCGCGCCGCTGGGCGCGCCACCAAAGCCTCCTGCTCACCTACGAATCCCATCTGGACGCCTTGATGGATCCCGCAGGCGGTTCTTATGCCCTGGAGGCACTCACCCACGCCTTGGCGAATGCCGCTTGGGAAACGTTTCGGGGTGCCCCGTTGCCCGTGGGCAACCCCTTGGTCAACATCCAAACTTCAGCCGGAGCCGCGCCCTCACCGTCGGGCCCCACCCGCGCGGAAGACTTACGCCACTTTGCCGCCGGGCTGCCTCCTTTTTTGCGCGGACCCTACGCCTCCATGTACACCCAACGACCGTGGACTGTTCGCCAGTACGCGGGTTTCTCAACTGCGGAAGCCAGCAACGCCTTTTACCGAAAAAATCTGGCGGCCGGGCAAAAAGGCCTGAGTGTGGCCTTTGACCTGGCCACCCACCGCGGGTACGATTCGGACCATCCCCGCGTGCAGGGAGACGTCGGCAAAGCCGGCGTAGCGATCGATTCGGTGGAAGACGCCAAGGTGCTGTTTAACGGCATTCCCCTGGACGAAATGTCCGTTTCCATGACCATGAACGGCGCCGTCCTGCCCATTCTAGCCTTTTACATTGTGGCCGCAGAGGAACAAGGCGTAGAACCGTCGGCCCTGCAGGGAACCATTCAGAACGACATCCTGAAGGAGTTCATGGTGCGGAACACGTACATCTATCCTCCGCAGCCCAGCATGCGCATTGTGGCGGACATTTTTGCGTACACCCAGGCCCATATGCCCAAGTTCAACAGCATTTCCATCTCCGGCTACCACATGCAGGAAGCCGGCGCAACGCCCGCTTTGGAACTGGCGTTCACCCTGGCGGACGGCCGGGAGTACCTCCGAACGGGCAAAGCTGCGGGCATGGAAGTGGATGAATTTGCGCCCCGACTGTCCTTCTTTTGGGCGATTGGGATGGATTTCTGGACGGAAGTGGCCAAAATGCGCGCCGCCCGGGTTCTTTGGGCTCGGATTGTGCGCGAAGAAGGCGGCACCTCGGCCAAGAGTCAAGCGCTGCGCACCCACTGCCAAACGTCGGGCTGGAGCCTCACGGAACAGGAGCCCTTCAACAACGTGGGACGCACGGCGGTGGAAGCACTGGCCGCCGCCTTGGGCGGCACCCAAAGTTTGCACACCAACGCCCTGGACGAGGCCATTGCCCTTCCCACGGACTTTTCCGCGCGCATTGCGCGCAACACCCAACTGTTCCTGCAGCAAAACACCGGAATCTGCCGCGTGGTGGATCCCTTGGGCGGCGCGCACCACCTGGAAACGCGCACGGCAGAATTGATGGACGAGGCCTGGGCCACGTTGTGCGCGGTGGAGGAACAAGGCGGCATGACCGTAGCCATTGAGTCCGGATGGCCCAAACTGCGCATTGAAGAGGCTGCAGCGCAGAAACAGGCGCGCTTGGACGCCGCCAACGATGTATTGGTGGGCGTCAACGCGTTCAAAAACACCGGGCCGGAGGCCGATTTGGAAATCCGCGAGGTGGACAACGTGGCCGTACGGGAAGCCCAGGTGGCTCGACTGCGCGATTTGAAAGCGAACCGCAACCCCGAACGGGTGGCGGCGGCCTTAGCCGCTTTGGAGGCCGGAGCGCGAACCGACGCAAATTTGTTAGCTTTGGCAGTGGAGGCGGCGCGCGAGCGCGCCACCTTGGGCGAAATCAGCGACGCTCTGGAACGGGTTTTTGGCCGGTACCAGGCGCGCATTCAAACCGTGAGCGGCGTGTACAAATCCTCTTTCCCCGAAGGCGGTCCGCTGGACCGCGTGGCCGAACAGGCCGCGGCATTTGCGGCCCGCACCGGCAGACGTCCGCGCTTGTTGGTCGCCAAATTGGGGCAGGACGGTCACGACCGCGGTGCCAAGGTGGTGGCTACCGGATTCGCCGACGCGGGCTTTGACGTAGACATGGGGCCTTTGTTCCAAACCCCGGAAGAAGCCGCACAGCAGGCCGTGGAAAACGACGTCCACGTGGTGGGCGTGTCTTCCTTGGCCGCCGGGCACAAAACCCTCGTTCCCGCGCTGGTTGCCGCCCTCGCTGCGCTCGGGCGCCCAGACATCCGCATCGTGGTGGGCGGCGTCATCCCGCAACAAGACTACGCCGAGCTGTTTGCGGCCGGCGCCACGGCTATTTTTGGCCCCGGAACCCCCATTCCCCAAGCCGCCGAAGAAATTCTGCGCGTCTTGAATAACGATTTTTCGGCCTGACCCTGCCTTTCCCGTGGCCCTCAATCCCAAACTCCCCCCCTCGGCATCGGCTGCTCAAACGCAACCGGTCCCCGGATCTGTGGATTGGTTGGCTTTTCTGGACCAACTTCAATCCGGCAACCGCGCCGCTTTGGGGCGCGCCCTAACGTGGGTTGAATCCACCCGGTCGGAAGACCGCATTCGGGCTACGGCGCTCTTGGAGGCACTCCCGGAACCCAATGAGCCGTCGTTCCGCCTGGGCGTCAGCGGCATACCGGGGGTTGGGAAAAGCACTTGGACGGAAGCCTACGGTCTCCTGCTTTTGCGCGACCGGCCGGAGGCAAAACTGGCCGTATTGGCCGTGGACCCGTCCAGTTCCGTGCGCGGAGGATCCCTCTTGGGGGACAAAACCCGCATGGAGCAGCTCTCCTTGCACCCGCGCGCCTTTGTGCGCCCCTCTCCTGCCGGTACTTCGTTGGGCGGCGTAACCTGGGGAACGCGGGATTCCATTACCCTGTGCGAACGCTTGGGATACACCCACATTTTAGTAGAAACCGTCGGGGTAGGTCAGTCCGAGACGGCGGTTCACGACCTGGTGGATTGCCTCCTTTTGTTGTTGATGCCGGCTTCCGGGGACGGGCTGCAAGGCATGAAAAAAGGAATCATGGAGGTGGCCGACGTGGTTGCCGTGCAGAAGGCGGATGGACCGCTCTTGTCCGCTGCGCAGCAAGCCGCCGCCGATGCACGCGCTGCTTTGCGTTTCACCTCGGCTGCTGAATCCAACTGGATCGTCCCGGTTCAAACCGTTTCCGCATTAACCGGTGCGGGTATGGAGGACTTATTGGCCACGCTGGACCGATTTTTCCGGCACGCACATGCCTCCGGACGGTGGGCCGAACGCCGTACGGGACAACGCAAAAAAGCATTTTGGGGAGGATTGCAACACGCCGCGTGGGAATTGCTGCGTTCGCATCCGGACCACGCTGCACGCTGGAATGCATTGGCCCAAGCCGTGGTGGAAAACCAATCGGACCCGCGCCGCGCCGTGGAAGAGGCCTTGCGTACCGCCGGACTGCTCCCCGGTTTGGATTAAAAAATTGGTTTAAGCTACCCTAGGGGGGGCGCAAACAAAACCAGTGTTAACGGCTTCACCCGGAACAAGGCATTTTACCGGCCGTGCCCGTTGTATTTTTTGGATTGCGAAGACTCTTTAGAACTCCATGTAGGCCTCGTTGCGCAGAAAATTGAGCGCAGCCGTCGTGGGAATGGTCTCCATTTGGAGCGTTTGTTCCAAAATGCGCTTGGCCAAGTCAACGGCAGGCGCCTGCGGATCCAACGAATTGGCCGTTTGGTTGATGATGCTCACCAGCGCGTTTTTCGCCGTGGTGATCATCTGCCAAGCGTCTGCCGAAACGTAAATCTGCTGGGACAAGTTGTATTCAAACTCCTGACGGATGGTTAGGTTCAGCAAGGTGTGGTATTCCCGAACGTTAAGCGTATTGGGCTGAACGCGAACCAATAAGGAATTCGGAGCAATGCGCTCCAGCAACAAAGTCAGTCGCTCGTACGCTTGCATGCGCACCGGCAACGCCTGGTTTTGCGCCGCCCGGCGCAATTCACTTTTCCGGCGTCGCTCGTCGTTCTCCATGAAGGAGGTCAGCATCAAATACGCCAAGATCAACATCAATACGGCGGGGAAAACACTCCGCACCACATCCAAGAATACTTCCATGCAGCGAATATCGGCAATAACTACATTTGTTGCATGGCAAAATTGTCCAATCGTGTCGCCCGCATGGGATTGCCCATGACCATCGAAATGGCGAAGAAAAGTAGGGCCTTAGCTGCCCAAGGCCACAACGTGGTCAATTTGAGCTTGGGCGAGCCGGATTTTGACACCCCCAGTTGGGTCAAAGAAGCCGCCGTTGAGGCCATTCACAACAACCAATCGCACTACACTCCCGTTCCCGGCATCCCGGAGCTCCGCGCGGCCATTGCCGCCAAATTGCGCGACGAAAACGGATTGGACTATGCCCCCGCCCAAATCATTGTCAGTACCGGAGCCAAGCAAAGCATTGCGAACGCGGTCTTGGCCCTCGTCAACCCGGGCGATGAGGTAGTCGTTCCGGCCCCCTACTGGGTATCGTATGTGGATTTGGTGGAATTTGCCGACGGTGTTGTGGTCTCCCCGGTCTCTGACTTGTCTACCGGATTCAAAATGACTCCAGATCAGCTGCGCGCGGCGTGTACCGAAAAAACCAGACTCCTGATTTTCTCCAGCCCCAACAATCCATCCGGTGCCGTGTACAGCCCCGAGGAACTGGAAGGTTTGGCCGCCGTTTTGCGCGACTTTCCCCAAGTGTTTGTTTTGGCCGACGAAATCTACGAGTACATCCGGTACCGGGAACCGTACGTGAGTTTGGCGAGCCTCCCGGGCATGAAAGACCGCGTGGGAACCGTGAACGGCCTCTCCAAAGGATTTGCCATGACGGGCTGGCGCTTGGGCTATTTAGCAGCCCCACAAGACGTGGCGGACGCCTGCGAAAAAATCCAAAGCCAGTTCACCAGCGCCACCTCCAGCATCACGCAACACGCGGCCGTGGCCGCCCTGCGCACCCGCCGTGCAGACGTCTCCTACATGACCGACGCCTTCACAGCCCGACGCTCCCTCTTTTTTAACGCGCTCTCCCCCATCCCCGGCCTCAAAATGGCCTTGCCGGAAGGCGCTTTTTACTTGTTTGCAGACGTCTCCGCCTACCTGGAGCCCAACGGATTCCCGTCCGCAACCGAATTGTGCCTGCACCTTTTGGAAACGGCCTACGTCTCCTCGGTGCCCGGCGACGCATTTGGCTTACCCGGATACATCCGGTGGAGTTTTGCCGCTTCGTCGGAAGATTTGACCGAAGCCGGTAAACGTTTAACCCAAGCTTTTGCCGCCCTGCGCCATGCCTAACCAAGGAAAGCATACCCCGTTGGACGCCGTGCGCGAATGGGTCAACCTCCGCATTTACGACAGCAAGACACGAGTCATCAAAGGGCTCCGCTACTTATCTGTGCCCATCAGTATGGCCGCAGTAGCCGCCTTGGTGGTGTTCCACGGATTTAAACTGAACGCAGAAGACCAAGCCTGGGTGGAGTGGATCCTCAAGGGAACCATCGGGTACTATATTTTTAAATACGTCATCGAATTCTTCTATTCCTTCAACCCCAGGCAGTACCTGAGGGAGTCCAAATGGGAAGGAGTATTGATGGGCTACATGCTGCTCAACATCATCAGCATTAATTTCTTGGGTTTTGAGCCCATGTCTCAATTGGGGCAATACTTGGGCTTTCAACAGCTGGACCAGTTTTTTATGGTGTTGGTTCAAGGTTATTTTTTGCTCTTTATTGCCTTGGAGGTTGGTAAAGCCAGTTCCTTGCTGGCGCACTTGCAAATCAGCCCTCCGGGCATGTTGGTGGTCAGTTTTATCCTCCTGGGAGCTTTGGGCACAGGCCTCTTGCTTCTTCCGGAGATGACCACATCCGGCAAAAGCTTGTCCCTTTTGGACGCTTCATTCACCACCATTTCCGCTATTTGCGTCACGGGGCTGAGTACCTTCGACATCAGTTCCGTTCTGAGCTTCAAGGGCCAAATGGTTTTGATGGTCCTGATTCAACTCGGTGGTTTGAACTTTATTTCGTTCGCCTCCTTGCTGGCCTTATTCTCCAGAAACGGCATGGGCCTCCGGTACCACAGTT
>CANHXZ010000025.1 GCA_947464785.1 Flavobacteriales bacterium
TCAGGTAGGTTTGGCGCGCTTGTACGACCCCAGCGGCATCAATGCGGTGGGCAACGGCATTGGGCACGACGTATTGGGCGCCCTGGACGGTGCCTGGGATCAAGCGGTAGTGTTGAATGGGTCCTTCGAGTCCGACTTGGACCGCTTCGACCGCGGCACGGTTCGCTTGCCGTTTTTTGATTTGCCGGAAGGTCCGCACACGTTTTCGGTTCGGGCCTGGGATGCGTACAACAACCCGGCGGTTGGCTCGGTAGAATTTGTGGTCGTTCGGGGCCAGTTGTTGCAGCTGGACCAATTGTTTTTGTATCCGAATCCGCTGGCGTCGGGGCCTTTGACGGTGGCCTTTTCGCACAACCAAGACGGTCAGCCGCTGGAAGTTGGCGCCAGTTTACACGCTTCCGACGGGCGCGTACTGCGGACGTACGATTGGGTGGGAACGCCCAGTGGGAACCGGACGGAGTTGCTGGACTGGGACCTGAATGCAGATTCCGCAGGACCCTTGGTTCCCGGTTGGTACTGGGTTCGTTTGCGGGTGAAGAATACGCAAACCGGCCAGCGCGACGTTGTAGGGGAGCGATTGGTTCTGATTTCGAACTAAGTTCTCCCGCGAAACCACTCAAAAGCATCCAATTTACCCCAATGAATCCTGTATCTTTGTCCCCTATGAAAAACGCTTTGCGCAGCGCTTTCGCGCTGGTCATCTTGTGTGCAACGACCCCTGCGGTTCGCGCTCAAAATCCGTATGCCTCCAAGTTGAACGTGGTAACGTCGGCCATGCCGATGTTGAACATTGGCCCGGATGCGCGGATGGGCGGAATGGCGAATGCCGGTGTAGCAGCCTCTGTAGACGCCAACGCTTTGTACTGGAATCCCGCCAAATTGGCTTGGGTTGGACAGGGCAACGCCATGGGCGGTTTGGCCTACACCCCGTGGTTGCGGGCCTTGGTTCCGGACGTCGAACTGATGTTTGCCAACGCCGTTTTTGGGGTGGGCAAGCGCGGCGGCCTGGGCGTGGGTCTTCGGTATTTCTCCTTGGGCGACATTACGTTCCGCGACGAGAACGGCAACGAACAAGGCACATTTAGACCGTACGAGGTAGCAGCTGACGTGGCCTACGCTTTGCAATTGAATAAAAATTGGTCGGCCGGTATCTCGCTTCGCGGCGCATTGTCCGACTTGACCCAAGGCCAGGTGGTAGGAGGCTTGCAAACGAAGGCAGCCACTACGGTAGCCTCCGACGTGAGTTTCTTTTACCAGGGCAACTCGTTCAATATGGAGGACGGCCAAAAAGGTCAGTGGACGGGCGGTGTAACGTTGAGCAATTTAGGCGCTAAGGTGAAGTACACGGAGAGTGGTTCGTCCGACTTCATTCCTACTAATTTGCGTGCGGGTGCCGGTTTTAACTGGACGTTGGACAAGTACAACCGCTTTACTTTGTTGACGGACGTGAATAAGTTGTTGGTGCCTACGCGTCCGGTTCGGGACCTTCAAGACATCGACGAGGACGGCGATCGTTCCGAGATCATTGCGGGAAAGGACGACCAGGTCAGCGTGATGCAAGGAATCATTCAATCGTTTGATCCGTCGGCCAAACCCGACGGAACAGCGGAATTGCTGCGCGAGTTCATGATCAACGTGGGCGGCGAATACTGGTACGACGAAAAATTTGCCGTTCGCGGAGGGTACCAGCACGAAGACGCCACAAAGGGCAACCGCCGCTACTTCACCATGGGCTTTGGCATTAAGTACTCGCTGATCCAATTGGATTTTGCCTACTTGTTCCCAGCAGACCAAACGGTTCGCTCTCCGTTGCAAAATACGCTCCGGTTTAGCGCACTTTTGGATCTGAACCAACTCTTGAAGTGATTTCGGCGTATTTTTGCACGCCTTTAAAAAAGTCCCCATGGCCAAGAAAAAACTGACCAAAGAGGTTTACCTCAAGTGGTACGAAGACATGCTGTTCTGGCGCAAGTTCGAAGACATGACTTCCGCCTTGTACATCCAGCAAAAAATTCGCGGCTTCCTGCACCTCTACAACGGTCAAGAGGCCCTTTTAGCGGGTGCCTTGCTGGCCATGGAGCCCGGGGACAAAATGATCACGGCCTACCGAAACCACGTTCAGCCCATTGGTCTGGGCGTGGATCCGCGCAAAATCATGGCGGAGTTGATGGGCAAAGTAACAGGTACATCCCGCGGTAAAGGTGGATCCATGCACATGTTCAGCAAGGAGCATCATTTTTACGGCGGCCACGGCATTGTTGGCGGTCAGATTCCTTTGGGCGCTGGATTGGCTTTTGCCGATAAGTACGAGGGTCGGAACAACGTGACGTTGACCTACATGGGCGACGGTGCGGTGCGTCAGGGGTCGTTGCACGAAACCTTCAACCTGGCCATGCTGTGGAATTTGCCGGTGGTGTTTATTGTGGAGAACAACGGTTATGCCATGGGTACGTCGCTGAAGCGCACGGCCAACCACGAAGAAATTTGGAAGTTGGGCTTGGGCTACGAAATGCCGTGCATGCCCGTGGACGGAATGGATCCCGCCAAGGTGTACGACGCCATGCACGAAGCCATGGAACGCGCCCGATCTGGCGGTGGTCCAACATTTTTGGAAATGCGCACCTACCGGTACAAAGGCCATTCCATGTCCGACGCGCAGCACTACCGCACCAAGGATGAGGTGGCGGAGTACCAGAAGCAAGATCCCATCTTGATTGCACGCTCGGTATTGGAATCCAAGAAGTGGGCCAAGGAGTCTGACTTTGAGGAAATCGATGCGCGCGTTAAGGCTTTGGTGCAGGAATGCGTTGCGTTTGGTGAAAACTCCCCGTACCCGGAAGCCCACGAACTGTGGCAAGATATTTACGTTCAAGAGAATTATCCCTTCATTAAAGAATAAGTTTCCCCATGGCCCTAGTAATCAATATGCCCCGCTTGAGCGACACCATGACCGAAGGTGTGGTTGCCAAATGGCACGTTAAAGTGGGCGATACCGTGAAAGAAGGCATGTTGCTTGCTGAGATTGAGACGGACAAGGCAACCATGGATTTTGAGGCTTTTCCAGGCCAAGAAGGCGTTATGCTGCACATCGGAATTGCTGATGGTCAGATGGCTCCGGTGGATTCGTTGCTGTGTGTCCTGGGTGCCGCCGGTGAAGATATTTCCGCATTGCTCCAGGGCGGTGCTCCTGCAGCGCCAGCTGCTGCCCCCGTTGAAGCGCCGGCTGCCGCGGTTGCACCTGCAGCGGTGCCCGTTGCCGTACCCGCTCCAGCAGCAGTTGCCACGGCCCCGGTTGCCCCGGCTCCTGCTCCAGCACCGGTGGTGAGCTCCGGCCGCGTGGTGGCCTCTCCTTTGGCCAAGCGTTTGGCGGAAGAGAAAGGTATTGACCTGCGCGCGGTGGCCGGTTCTGGCGACGGTGGGCGGATTGTCAAGCGCGATGTGGATTCCTTTGTTCCGGGAACAGCTGCTGCAGTGGCGGCTCCTGTTTTTGCCGGTACCGAAGGCTACGTGGACACGCCCAACACGCAAATGCGCAAGACCATTGCGCGTCGTTTGAGCGAGAGCAAATTCACGGCGCCACATTTCTATTTGAAAGTTACCGTGGACATGAGCGCCGCCATGGCGGCCCGTGCGCAGCTGAATGCGGTTGCCGATGCCAAGGTGTCTTTCAACGACTTGGTGGTGAAGGCCTCCGCTTTGGCATTGAGAAAGCACCCCGCCATCAACAGTGCCTGGATGGGCGATTTTATCCGCACCTACCACCACGTACACGTTGGGGTGGCCGTTGCCGTTGAAGACGGTTTGTTGGTTCCAGTGGTGCGCCATGCAGATGCCAAGTCGCTCCTAGCGATTGGTGCCGAGGTGAAAAGCTTTGCACAAAAAGCCAAAGACAAAAAGCTACAGCCCTCTGATTGGGAAGGTAATACGTTTACAATCAGTAACTTGGGCATGTTCGGCATCGACGAGTTTACCGCGATCGTCAACCCACCCGACGCGTGCATTCTGGCCGTCGGTGGCATTCAGGAAGTACCCGTGGTGAAGAACGGCCAGGTAGTTCCCGGCCACACCATGAAGCTCACCCTGAGCTGCGATCACCGTGCGGTGGACGGAGCTACCGGAGCCGCGTTTTTGCAAACTTTGAAGCAGTATCTGGAGGCACCGGTAACCATGCTGCTCTGATGGCTGGTTTGAAGCGCTTGGCGGATTTGCGTCCGGGCGAAGGCGGCGTCATCCAGGATTTATGCTTGGACGATGTTCCGCCCAAGTTGCTGGAAATGGGTTGCTTGCCCGGCATGCGCGTGACCATCAACTACACGGCGCCTTTGGGCGATCCGCTGTGTTTGGACGTTGACGGCTGGCAGCTGGCCGTTCGGAAGGACTTGGCCGAACGAATTTGGGTACAAACCGATCAAGACTGAGTCATGTCGGATCCAAAACGTGCCCTGCGCATTGCCTTAGTGGGCAATCCCAATACCGGCAAGAGTTCGGTGTTCAACCGCTTGACCGGTCTGAGCCAGAAAGTAAGTAATTATCCGGGTATTACCGTGGACAAGCTGTCCGGTTTGGCCAAGTTGAGTGCCACGGCATTGGCGGAGGTTATAGATTTGCCCGGCACGTACAGCTTGCACCCCAACGGGGAGGACGAGCGGGTGGTGTACCAAGCGTTGGTGAATCCGTCGGAGTCCGACCGGGCCGACGTAGTGATTGGCATTGCGGACGGCACCAACCTGAAGCGGCATTTGTTTTTATTCACCCAAGTTTTGGACTTGGGTTTGCCCGCCGTTTTGGTGGTGACCATGCACGACGAAATGCGTTTGCGCGGACAGTCTGTTGACTTTGAGGCCTTGGGCGCCGCCTTAGGCGGGGTGGAGGTAGTACCCGTGAACGGGCGAACGGGGTTGGGCCTGGATCGGGTGAAAGAGGCCGTCCTTCGTGCCAAGCCAGTTCCGGTAACGGATCGATTTTTTCAGCCGCGCAAGAAGGGTGCCGCTTGGTTGGACGAGGCCATGGCCTTGAGCGGCAGCAGGACGGAGTACGAGGCCTGGTTGTGGGCCACGGAACCCCCTGAGTTTGGGGCGTCCGCTTGGGTGCAGCAGCGCGGCGCAGCGCCGGATCGTCTTCGTGTGGACGAGACCGTGCAACGCTACAGCGCCTTGCATCGATTGCTAAAGCCGTTGCTGCACTTGGATCCGGGCAAAGATTTGACGCGTTCGGCGCGCATTGATCGGGTGTTGACCCATCCGCTTTGGGGCGGTTTGACCCTCATTGCGGTGCTCTTTTTGCTGTTTCAGGCGGTGTTCTTTTGGGCCGAAGGTCCCATGAACGCCATTGATGGCTATTTTTCTCAGCTAGGAGCCTGGGCGGAATCGGTTTTGCCGGCGGGAGCGTTTACGGAGCTGTTGGCCAACGGCATTGTGCCCGGTGTTTCTGGGGTTTTGATGTTTTTGCCGCAGATTGCGCTGTTGTTCTTTTTCATTGCCTTGCTGGAGGAAAGTGGGTACATGGCGCGCGTGGTGTTCATGCTGGATCGCGTGCTGCGGCCCTTTGGCTTGAGCGGTAAGAGCGTGGTGCCCATGGTCAGCGCCAATGCTTGTGCCATTCCGGCCATCATGGCGGCGCGCAACATTGAGAATCCGCGGGAGCGTTTGTTGACGGTTTTGGTGACGCCGTTCATGACCTGTTCGGCCCGACTCCCGGTGTACACCGTTTTGATTGCGCTGGTGATTCCCAAAGTTGCTTTTGGACCGTTCGACGCGCGTGCTTTGGTGCTCTTTGCCTTGTATGCCTTGGGATTTGTAGTGGCCCTGGGGGCGTCGTCCTTGGTGAAACGGTTTGTGCCGGTGGGCACCAGTGCACCGTTCTTGCTGGAGTTGCCCCGGTACCGACTGCCGTTGGTGCGGAACCTGTGGAACACGGTTTTTCAAAAGTCCCGGAGTTTTGTGGCGGAGGCCGGTAAGATCATTCTGGCCATCAGTATTTTGCTGTGGTTTTTGGCCAATTACGGGCCGCTTTCTTCTGCGGAAATGGACCAATTGGATCCTGCTCAACGGCTGGAGCAGAGCTACATTGGCCGCATTGGGCACGCCGTGGAACCCGCCATCCGCCCTCTGGGCTACGACTGGAAGGTGGGCATTGCGTTGCTGTCCTCCTTTGCGGCACGCGAGGTATTTGTGGGCACCATGGCTACTATTTACGCTGTCGGTACCGACGATTTGGGCACGGTCCGGGACCACATGGCCCAGGAAATCAATCCAGACACCGGCGAGCCGTTCTTCAATTTAGCGGTGGGCGTATCCTTGATGCTGTTTTACGCGTTTGCCATGCAGTGCTTGAGCACCTTTGCCGTGGTAAAGAAGGAGACTGGAGGATGGAAATGGCCGTTGATTCAAATGGCCGGCATGACCGCCTTTGCTTACTTGGTGTCTTTTGTGGCCTATCAAATATTGGCGTAAATTTAGGTGATGCAGGACGTACTTGCTTTTGCCAGTTTGGGTTGGGCCCTCTACACCTTGGTGCGCGTGTTGTTTGCGCCCAGCAAGGCGAATGCGGGTTGCGACGCGTGCGTAACCGCTCCAAAGACAAAACATGGGTGATTTTATTGTAACCGGTGCCCGACGCGGCATTGGCCGGGAAGTGGCGCTGGCTTTGGCGGCTGCCGGACACACCGTTTGGGCTTTGAGCCGAACCGCTTTGGATCCCGCGGACTGGAAGGTTCCCCAAATTAACTTGCGGGCGGTGGATCCGGTTCGGCCGGACGATTGGCGTGCGTTTGCGGGAGAGTTGCGCACCCAGGGCCGGACGGTCTCCGGGTTGATCAATAGCGCCGGCTACCTGGTGCGCAAGCCTTTGGAAGAATTGTCGCTTGAGGATTTTGCCGACTCCTTTGCGGCGAACGCCACCGCGCCCGCATTGGCGGTGCAAGCACTGATGCCCTTGTTTGAGGCGTCGGTCCACGTGGTGACTTTGTCCAGCATGGGCGGTTTTCAGGGTTCGGTGAAATTTCCGGGCATGGCGGCGTACAGCTCCAGCAAAGCGGCGGCCGTTTGCCTGACGGAGGTGCTCCAAACCGAATTCAACGACCGCGGTTGGTCCTTCAACGTGCTGTGCTTGGGCGCGGTGCAAACAGAAATGTTGGCGGAGGCTTTTCCCGGCTTTGAAGCGCCAGTTTCTGCCGGCGAAATGGGCGCTTACGTGGCGGATTTTGTGCAGAACGGGCATCGGTATTTCCGCGGCAAGGTGCTGCCGGTTTCGTCAACAACCCCCTAAGTCGGTGGAAGCCGGAAGCATCATACGTTTGGGTGCCGTCTGCTGGGTCCTCGCGATCAGCACGGCTGCGCAGGCGCTGGGGTTGCCCGCCGGAGGGCGGTTCGTCCTTGGTGCGGTGGTGGATTCGGTGCCCGCAAGTTCCGCAAGTTCCGCAATTACCGCAACTGCCGTTGCGCCGGATTCCGTGCGGAAGGTCGTTCCAATGCCTTCGTTTTCAGGCCGATGGGAGCAGGTGAACGTTAAGTACACCACCATTAAAAGTTTGGAAGGTTCCTTGGACCAAAAGTTGCCCCAACTCACAACGCCGTACTTGGGCGCGCCGAGTTTGGATTTTTGGAGCCTCGTATCGCCTCCCCGCGGCGGATACCTTTCCCCTGCTCATCCCTTCAATCCTTCCGGTTGGGCGTTACCGGCGGACGGTTTGCCGCTGGAGCTTCGGGCGTATTTGCGCGTGCCGGTGCCCACCGTTTTGTTGGAGGGCACCAACGGGACGGCTTCCGGGCAGCAGTTTGGACTGCGCGCGGGACTTCCGCTTTCTCGGCGAACGGAATTGGCGGGCCATTTTGTGCGCACCAACGCCAAAGGTCCGTACGAGCGTCAGTCCGTTTTGTCCGACGACTTTTTGGTTCGCTGGGTTCGGCGCGATTCGGTGGGATCGGGGAGCTGGTTGGCAGCTGCGCAACGGTTGTCTTGGAAGGGATTTGAAAACGGCGGAGTGGTTGACCCTTTGGAGGTAGTGGGTGTTGGGTACGGATTGCGGAACCGGGCTCTGGTGGACACGCGCTGGGGCTTGGCGTCGTCGAACCGAGTCAGCACCCAGGCCTTGGTGCAGCGCAGGTGGAAAAACGGAAGTCTTGGCTACCGGTGGGAGCAGAACCGTCGGGCCTTCAAACCGGACGCGCTGGGGTTGGACACCGCCTGGGGCGGGCAGCACCGACTGGAGTACGTAGGTTGGGAACGGCTGACTTTGGCGATTCAGTCCACGCAGTTTCGTCCGGACTCCGCCGCGTTGAGCACTGCCGGTTGGCAGCGTTGGACGCCTTCCGTGGGGTGGCAATCCTTGCGCGCGTTACCGTGGTTGGTCTCCGGTCGCTTGGCGTGGGATTCCCGATGGGGGTGGATGCCCCAAGCGGAAGTTTTTTACAATCAAAAAGTCCGCCCGGATCGATCGACTGCGCAAACGGGTGAAGCGGTTGAATTGGCTGCGGCCGTTGTTTCGGTTTCGTCTTTTCGCCTGCGCGCGCAGCGCATGGAGGTGCCTTGGTTGTGGCAATCGGACTGGGTGGGAGCGGCCCCGTGGCAGGCAGAAGCCCATTGGTTGCCGCTGGCCCCTTGGGTCCGCCGGGATCGGGTAGCGGCATGGACCATCACCGCGCGCGGCTGGCACGGATTGCGCGTTCCCACGTCGTCCGGCTATCTGGGGATCCGATCGTTTACAGAGCCAACGGCTGCCTGGACGGTGCAGTCCACCGTTGATTTATCTACTGGTTCCGCTGCGGGCGCCGCTTCTTCCCGTTGGCGTTCGTCGTTGCGGATGACTGGGGCCTTGAGTTCAAACGCCTACGCCTTGCCCTTGCCTTTGTTCGCCTATGTGGGGACGGTGGCTCGGAATTGGAACCTGGAAGACCGCGGGGTGCGCATTGAAGCCGAGCTGGGTGCGGTGGGGAATTCCCCGTACTACGCCCCGGCCTACGACCCGCGTTGGGGTGCGGAGGTGACCCAAGTGGGCTGGTTGCCCGCCGAGCGGCAACGCATTCGTCAGTGGTTTTTGCCGCATCTGCAGCTGCAAGTGCGCTGGAAAACGGCGTCGGCTTTTGTGGTTTTGAATCAATTCAACCAGGGCTGGGGACCTTGGGCAGCTTTTGCCGCTCCGTACGTACCCTTGGCCAACTCCCACCTTCGCTTGGGCGCTCGGTGGTATTTATTCAACTGAGGGCAGGGGCGCGGCGCGCTCGCAGACACTGAAGAAGCGGCACATCGCGTCAGAAGGCGCAGCACCGCGGTGGCGGGAGAACTTTAGGTTTTTTGCTTCTTTTTTTCGGCCGCCGGGAACAGGATGTTGTTCAGGATGAGTCGGTAGCCGGGGCTGTTGGGGTAGGCGGCGAGTTCGGTGGGCGGGTCGCCCACTTGGTGGCGGTAGTCCTCCGGATCGTGGCCGCCGTAAAAGGTCCACAGGCCCTTTCCAAAGCCGCCGTGGATGTAGCGGGCTTCGCCCGCGGCCGGGAAGGCCCCCAAAATACGCACGTTGGGTTTGATGGTGCTCATGCGGAAGGCCGTGGTTTGGCCCATGAAACCGGCGATGGTCTTCTCGTGGTTTTGGCAGAGCATCGTGGCCACCGGATCCCACTTGGCGGAGAAGTCGAACAAGGCAAAAAAGTCCAGTTCTTCCGGAACCCGACGGGAGTCCGTGACGTCGATGCTGGATAGTTCGTATTGCTCCGGTACAGTGATCAAATTGAAGTTTTCAAAGGCCAGGGTGTTCAAGAAATCCAGTTTGCGCCCGGCATCCGGATCGGCGGGGTCTCCGTCGAAGACGGCGGCACAAACGTCCGTTTGGTGGGCGGCCCGGGCCACATCGTAGCTGTCCGTAGCGGAGCACATGGCGAACAGAAAGCCGCCGTTGGCCACGTAGCCTTGGATGCGCTCCGTGACGGCGCGCTTCAGTTCGGAGACCTTGGAAAAGCCCAGGGAGGCGGCTTCTTCTTCCGCGCGCTTTTTGTCCTCCATGTACCAGGTGGCGTGGCGGTAAGCCCCATAAAATTTGCCGTACTGGCCGGTGAAGTCCTCGTGGTGGAGGTGGAGCCACTCGTACTGGGCCAAGTCGCCACGAAGAATCTCGCGGTCGTAAATGCGGTCGTAGGGAATTTCTGCGTAGGTCAGCACCAGGGTGACGGCGTCGTCCCAGGGCTGCTTGCCGTCCGGCGAATAAACAGCGATTTTGGGGGCTTTTTCCAGTACGACGAGCTCCGTGTTGGAGGAAGGGGAGGCGAGTTCCGTGCGCAGGGCCGCGGCCTCACCGTCCGCGATGGGTTCTCCGGAGACGCCGCGGACCAAGCATTCCCGACGGATCCAGGGGTCGTCCGGAAAGAGGAAGCTGCCGCCGCGGTAGTTCAGCAGCCATTCGCCTTTGGTGCCGCGCTGCAGTGCGCTGAAAGCAATTCCATAGGCCTTGAGGTGGTTGGCCTGCCCCTCGGCGTCCATGGGAATCAACCAGTAGCCGGCCCGCAACGCTGGGGCCAACAAAACCACTATCAAAAAAAGCAAATGTTTAAAACGGTGCCGCATCGTCGGACATCGGTTCAATGGGGCCGAAGGAAGTGGGTTGGTTCATGCTGGACTCGTACACCGCAGACGGGGCGTTGGGGATGCTGCCCAGGTCCGAAAACTTGGCCATGGCGCCCTCAAAGCGCAACCGAACGTTCTCCAACGAACCGTTCCGGTGCTTGGCAATGATGAATTCCGCCTGTCCTTCGCACGGGGTTTGGTCGTCGTCCCACTCGTGGATTTGGTAGTATTCCGGGCGGTAAATGAAGGACACAATGTCCGCGTCTTGCTCGATGGCGCCGGATTCCCGGAGGTCGGAGAGCAGGGGGCGCTTGCTGCCGCCGCGCGTTTCCACGGCCCGGCTGAGCTGCGAAAGGGCGATGACCGGAACCTGCAATTCTTTGGCGATGCTCTTCAGCGACCGCGAGATGGTGGAGATTTCTTGTTCGCGGTTGCCGCTGCCCTTGCCCACGGCGGCTGTCATCAACTGGAGGTAGTCGATCACAATGATGCCCACCTTGTGCGTGGACACCAGACGTCGGCACTTGGCGCGGAGGTCAAAGATGGACAAACCGGGGGTGTCGTCAATGAACAGGGGCGCGTTTTCCAGGGCGTGTACCTTGGTGGTCAGCTGTTTCCATTCGGTGGGGGACAAATTGCCTTTCCGCAGGGTTTCCGAATTGATGCCCGTTTCCGACGCGATCAAACGCATGATCAGCTGCACCGAAGACATCTCCAAACTGAAAATGGCCACCGGAATGTTGTGGTCTATGGCCATGTTGCGCGCCATGCTCAACACCATGGCCGTTTTTCCCATGCCCGGACGGGCCGCAATGATGATCAAGTCCGAACGCTGCCATCCGCTGGTGACCCGGTCCACGCCGGTAAAGCCCGACGGTACCCCGGACAGGCCTTCCTTTTTGGAGATTTCCTGGATGCGGTCCAAGGCCTGCTTCACCAAATCCAAAGAGGACTCGTAGTTGCGCTTCAGGTTGCCTTGGGCAACGTTGAACAGGCTTTGCTCCGATTTGTCCAGCAATTCAAGCACGTCCGTTCCTTCGTCGAAGGCGTCCTCAATGATCTCGGACGAGATGCGGATCAGCTCCCGCTGGATGTGTTTTTGCACCACAATCCGCGCGTGGTATTCCACGTGGGCCGACGAGCTGACGCGCTGCGAAAGATGAATCAATTTGTACTCACCCCCAACCGCCTCCAGCAAGCCCTGCTGGCGCAAATCCTGGGAAACCGTCAGCAAGTCAACGGCCTGACCGCCTGCGAACAAGCGCGAAATGGACGCAAAAACGTGTTGGTGTGCCTCGCTGTAAAACGCTTCCGGTTGGAGCAAATCAATGGAACGGCCGAGGGCTTCCCGGTCGATGAGCATGGCCCCCAACACCGCTTCTTCCAAATCCAAGGCCTGGGGCGGAATGCGTCCGCCGTCCAGTTGGACGACTTTGGATTTGCGGGGTTTGCCGTTGTTTAGCGGCTGTGGGGCTCGTTCCATGAATTCGGGGCAGCAGTTTTAAGGGGTGGTAGTTGTGGTTATTCGTTCACTACGCCCATGGCGCAGAATTTTTCAATGCGCTCGTCCACCAATTGGTCCAAATCGCGGTCTTTGAGGGCGCGGTATTCGCGGTCGATGGTTTCCGCCAGGGAGGCAAACATGCCTTCCGGATTGCGGTGTGCGCCGCCCAAGGGTTCGGGAACAATTCCGTCGATCAGGCCGTTGGCCAACATGTCGTTGGCGGTCAATTTCAAGGCCTCTGCGGCCTGCTCCTTGAAGTTCCAGGAACGCCACAAAATGGACGAGCAAGACTCCGGCGAAATAACGGAGTACCAAGTGTTTTCCAGCATGAGGACGCGGTCGCCCACGCCAATGCCCAAGGCTCCACCGGAAGCACCTTCCCCAATGATGATGCAGATCACCGGGGTGCGCAGCTTGGCCATCTCAAAAATGTTGCGGGCAATGGCTTCTCCTTGGCCGCGCTCTTCGGCCTCCAAGCCGGGGAATGCTCCCGGGGTGTCGATCAAGCAAACCACCGGACGCTGGAATTTTTCCGCCATTTTCATCAGGCGCAGCGCCTTGCGGTATCCTTCCGGGTTGGCCATGCCAAAGTTGCGCAGCTGGCGCATTTTGGTGTTGATGCCCTTTTGTTGGCCCAGGAACAGGTAGCTCTCGCCGTTGATCCAGCCCCAGCCGCCCACCATGGCCTTGTCGTCCTTTACGTGACGATCTCCGTGCAGCTCCGAAAAGGTGCCTTGGGTCATGGCGTTTAGGTACGCCAAGGTGTAGGGACGGTTGGGGTGGCGCGAAAGTTGAACGCGCTGCCAAGCGGTGAGGTGCTCGCTTTGGGACTTCATTAAATCCGCGCGGGATTGCTCCAAAGCGGCAATGGCCGCGCTGAGGTCCACGTCGGACTCTTGGGCCATGGCGCGTGTGCGCTCCAATTGTTCGTCCATCTCGCGGATGGGGGCTTCAAAATCAAGGTATTCCATGGGGATTCGTCGAACTTTAAAAGTACTACAATCGGTTCAATTTTCGGAAAGCGTTTGCGGTCTTTTTCTCCAGGTGTGCCAAAGGACCAAGCCAAACAGCCACAGGGCGCCGGCGTAGAAGCCGCCGGAGAGTTGCTCTTGCTCGCCAAAGACCAGTACGGCCAAGGCAATGCCGTACACCGGTTCCAAATTGATGGTCAGCATGACGGTGAACGGACTCAAGAACTGCATGACCTTCACGGATTGAATGAAGGCGTAGGCGGTGCACACGGTGGCCAACAAAATGAGCCACAGCCAATCCCAACCGCGCGGTGCGGTGAGGCTTGCCCACAGGTCACCGCGCAGTGCAACGGCCAAGGTGAGGGCCGCCAAGGCATGGGCCATTTCGTGCAGGGTGATGGTCACGGGTTTGAGGCGCTGCACCAATTTTCCGTTCAGCACCGAAAAAGTGGCAGACAACAGGGCGGAGAGCAGGGCCACGCCAATCCCCCAAGCAAATTCTACTTCTGCGGAGAACAAGATGCCCACGCCCACTACTACACCGGCTCCCAACAGGCCCTCCGTAGGGGAGAACCGTCGGCGAAAAACCAGAGGTTCCAGGATGGCGGCAAAAAACGCTCCCGTGCTCAGGCACGCCAGGGCCACGGAGATGTTGGCAATTTTGATGGCGTGAAAAAAGGTGACCCAATGGGCGGCAATGACCCAACCGCCCAGGGCCAGCCAACCCCGGTCTGCCCAGCGCGCCACCCCTTTCAACTGACCGGTTGCCGCTCCGTAGACCACCAAGACGCCCAACGCCAACCCCACCCGAATCCAGACCAACGTGAGTGCGTCCACGGAAATCAGCCCCCCCAGCAAGCCGGTAAATCCCCAAATGAAGACGATGAGGTGCATCAGGGCCAAGGGGCCCAAGTTGTTTAACTTATTGCCAATCATCTATTTGGGTGCTTTTTGAGTCATCCAAACGGCGATGCCGGCAAACAACAGGTTGGGAGTCCAAATGGCCAGGGCCGGGGGAAACGCCAGGGAGGTAACGAGCATTCCGGTAAGTTGCACCACGAAGAGGTACGTTACGGCGAGCGCCAAGCCCAGCGCAATGTTGTTGCCCAATCCGCCGCGTTTTTTGGGGCTGGCCAGGGCCACGGCCAAATACGTCAGCAAGAAAACGCTGAAGGGGTACGCGGACCGACGGTGAAATTCCAACGACAACCGTTTGACGGTGGGGGAGCCGCTGACTTTTTCAGCTTGCAGAAATTTCCACAGGTCCCACGAATTCAGGGTAGACATTTCCGACGCCGTGGGCAGCACGCGGTCCGGTCCAAACGGGAGGACGGTGTCCAGGGCGCGCCCGGTGGTGAGGATTTCGCCGCTGGGCTGCAGGGTGCGCAGGGACCATAGGTCCAAAAACCAACGCTGTTTGACGGTGTCAAACCGGGCAAAATCCGCACTCAGTTTGCGCTGCAACCGACCGTTCTCAATGCTTTCCACCGTCAGGTGGTAACCGGACAGGCGGTCCGGACTCCAGGTTTCGAAGTACAGAAACGTGCCGGGCGATACCTGCCGGTGGATGTTGATGGGGCGTTCTTCCCGAACCGGAGCGTCCAGCACGTAGCGGTCTTCAAAAGCGATCCGTTTGGCATTGGAGGCGGGTATCCACCAGTGCTGGAGCAGCAAGAGCAGGAGGCAAACGGATCCCGCAGCCAGGGTGTAGGGGCGCAGCAAGCGTTGGTAGCTCATGCCGCCCACCAGCATGGCCACCAGTTCCGTTTGGGCAGACAGCCGCGAGGTAAAAAAAACGGTAGACAGAAAGACGATGAGCGCGCTGAAGAGGGTGCCGTAGTAGGCCACAAAATGCACGTAGTACTGGGAAATTACTTCGCTGGCCGGCACCTGGCCCGTGATGAAATCGTCCAGCTTTTGGGAGACGTCAAACACCACGGCAATGGACATGATGAGCGCCAGGAACAAGACGTACGTTCCCCAGTACTTGCCAATGAGGTAGCGGTCCAGACGGGTCATGCCGATGCGGTTGGCGCGCGGAGACGCGTTACAGGCGTTGCTGCAATTTGGGAACTACTTGGTTTTTCCAAGCAGCAAAGGTGCCTTCGGTGATTTTTTGCCGGGCCGTTTCCACCAATTCCAGGTAAAACCGCAGGTTGTGGAGGGTGGCAATTTGCTTGCCCAGGGATTCGTCGGCGTGAATCAAGTGGCGCAGGTAGGCGCGGGTGAAGGATTGGTCCACAAAACTGGTGCCGGCGGGGTCCAGGGGGGTGAAGTCGTGGGCCCACTTGGCGTTGCGCAGGTTCAACGTTCCTTCCCAGGTGAATATTTGGCCGTTCCGCGCGTTGCGGGTGGGCATGACGCAGTCAAACAAATCCACGCCCAAGGCAATGTTTTCCAGAATGTTGGCGGGGGTGCCCACGCCCATGAGGTAGCGCGGCCGGTCCGCGGGGAGGCGGTCGCACACCAATTCGCACATGGCGTACATTTCGTCGTGGGGTTCTCCCACGCTCAGGCCGCCAATGGCGTTTCCCCAGGCGCCTTTTTCCGCCACAACATCCGCAGATTCTTTGCGCAAATCCGGATAAACGCTTCCTTGAACAATGGGAAACAACGCTTGATCGTATCCGTACAGCGGCTGGGTTTCCCTCCAGTGCGCCAAGCAGCGGTCCAGCCACCGGTGCGTGCGGTGCATGGCGTCTCGCGCGTAGGGTTCGGGGCACGGGTAGGGGGTGCACTCGTCAAAGGCCATGACGATGTCCGCGCCAATGTGCCGCTGGATGTCCACCACGGACTCCGGAGAGAACAAGTGTTTGCTGCCGTCTATGTGCGATTGAAAAGTGACGCCTTCTTCCCGGATTTTCCGACGGTCCTCCAAGGAGTACACTTGAAAACCGCCGCTGTCCGTGAGCATGGGGCCGTCCCAACCCATGAATTTATGCAGGCCGCCGGCTTCGTGCAAAACGTCGGTTCCCGGCCGTAGGTACAGGTGGTAGGTGTTCCCCAGCACAATGCCGGCGTGCGTGTCCTCTTTTAAATGCTGCGGAAATACTCCTTTGACCGTGCCCACCGTTCCCACCGGCATGAAGAGTGGCGTTTGCACGGGACCGTGGCCCGTGTGCAGCACTCCGGCGCGGGCTTTGCTTCCGGGATCTTGGGCAGTAAGGTCAAATCGCATGCTGCAAAAGTACGCCGCGCTTTTCACTACTTTTGTGCGATGTTTGACCCCACCCACCCCACCGTATTCTGGACTGCCTTGAGCTTCCTGGCGGGCGCTGTTTTTCTCCAACTTTTCTTTTGGATGGGGGTGTTCGCCAAAGTGGCGTGGGCGTCCAAAAAAGGCACCGACTCCCCTTCGGATTTGCCGCCCCTGTCCCTGCTGGCCGACGGTCGAAACGCAGAGGAATTATTTCCGGAGCTCTTGGAGCAGTGGAGCCAACAGGAGTACCCCAAACCCTTGGATTGGGTGGCCATCAACAACCAAAGCGTGGACGAAACGGAGCAGGTCTTGGACGCGCTTCGGGTGCGTTATCCGCAGATGCACCAGGTCTTGGTGCCCAAGTCCGAGCGATTTTACGACAGCAAAAAATTCCCCATCACCTTAGGCA
>CANHXZ010000026.1 GCA_947464785.1 Flavobacteriales bacterium
CACGTTGTTGGTTACGATGAATCTCCAAACGATTGGGCAAATGTCCTGTAACCCCGCGATGGGTGGGGTTGCCAAAGGACAAATTGTTCGTGAGATTGATGCGTTGGGCGGCTTGAGTGGTATTGTTACGGACAAGACGGCGGTTCAGTTTCGGATGTTGAATCGCTCCAAAGGACCCGCCATGTGGTCTCCGCGCGCCCAGAGTGATCGTTGGCGTTTTGCCGAGGAGTGGCGTCTGCAGCTGGAGGCGATGACCAACTTGGACTTTTTACAAGACATGGCCGTTGACTTGTTGGTGGAGCAGGATCGCATTGTAGGCATTACTACATCCATGGGTCAGACCGTATACGGTTCAGCGGTGGTGTTGACGAATGGTACTTTTCTGAATGGCGTCTTGCACATTGGCGAACGTCAAATGGGCGGAGGACGCGCGGGCGAAAAGGCGGCAACCGGAATAACGGAGCGTTTGGTAGAATTGGGATTTGAGTCCGGCCGCATGAAGACCGGCACCCCACCCCGCATCGATGGGCGGTCCTTGGATTATTCTAAGTTTGAGGTACAGCACGGGGATGAGAACCCCAGTAAGTTTTCTTATTCGGAAACGACTCAACCCTTGACCAAGCAACGCCCTTGCCATATTGCGTATACCTCGGATTACGTCCACGACCTACTGCGCGAAGGGTTTGACCGCAGCCCCATGTTCAACGGTTCCATTCAAGGAACAGGCCCACGTTACTGTCCCAGTATTGAGGACAAGATCAATCGGTTTGCAGACAAGGATCGGCACCAATTGTTTGTAGAGCCCGAAGGCTGGAATACGGTTGAGGTGTACGTGAACGGTTTCAGCACAAGCCTCCCCGAAGAGGTGCAGGTTAAAGCGTTGCGAGCGATCCCAGGTTTTGAACAGGCTAAATTTTTCCGACCGGGGTACGCTATAGAGTACGATTACTTTCCGCCCACCCAATTGGGTTTGACACTGGAGACCAAGCTGGTGGAAAATCTATTTTTCGCCGGACAAATCAACGGCACGACCGGTTACGAAGAGGCGGCTGCCCAAGGTTTGATGGCGGGCATTAATGCACACCGAAAGGTCCACGGAGCGAAGCCGGTCGTATTGGATCGTTCTGAGGCGTACATCGGCGTGTTGATTGATGACTTGGTCACGAAGGGTACCGAAGAGCCGTACCGAATGTTTACGTCGCGTGCAGAGTACCGCTTGCTGCTCCGTCAAGACAATGCCGATTTGCGCTTGACCCCGAAGGGTCGGGATTGGGGCATGGTGGACGATGTCCGCTGGGCTCGTTTGCAAGAGAAAGTGGAGCGCGCCGCATCGATACGTTCCGTTTTGGACGCTGCCCCTGCGCTTCCCACTGAGGTGAACCCACTCTTGGAGTCCAAGGGAACGAGCACCATTACGACGAAGGGCCGGATGGCTCAATTGTTGACCCGGCCGCAATTGGAGTTAGCGGACTTGCTGCCCTTTTTGGAGATTAGCGATGAAGACTTGGCGGATCACGAGGCTTTGTTGGACGCAGAGATTGAGATCAAGTACGCGGGCTACATTGCCAAGGAAATGGAGCATGTAGGTAAGTTGAGTCGTTTGGAAGAAACGCCCCTTCCCGCAAACTTTGATTATGCCTCGATGAAAGCCCTGAGTATGGAGGCGCGGCAGAAGTTAGCGGCGGTACGTCCATCCACCATCGGTCAGGCATCGCGCGTGAGCGGTGTGAGCCCGGCAGATGTGTCCGTTCTTTTGGTTCACCTGGGTCGTTGACTTTAAAAATTGTTACACGTGTTACACAACGAACCAAATTGCATTGTCTGCGGCGGAGCACCGTCGGGTTCAATACCCGTTAAGGACCACATGGTGTCTGGTGAGGTCTTTCAGGTGCAAACCTGCGGTTCGTGCGCGTTTCGGTGGACCTCTCCCCGGCCGTCCGACGAACACATTGGGCCGTACTACAACAGCCCGGACTATTTGAGCCACAACAACCAAAAGAAATCACTTTTCTCGTTGGTTTACAACACGTTACGGCTTTGGGCTGCGGGCCAGAAAGTGCGTTCGGTGGTTCAGCATCTCCGCAGGCAAACACCCGGCCAAACCCCGCAAAAGGGCACGTGGTTGGACGTAGGTTGTGGCATTGGTGTTTTTTTGCAGGCCGCCCAGAGCCAAGGCTACGGCGCGGTGGGTGTAGAGTTGAGCGAAACGGCCCGACTTCAGGCGAGCCAACGATTGCAGGAGCCTGTTTACGAACAGCTGGATCAGGCAACCGGCACCTACCAGGCCATCACCTTGTGGCACGTTTTGGAGCACCTGCCCCAACCGGAAGAAACTTTGAAAAAATTGTGGGAGTTGGCGGAGCCGGGAGCGGTACTGGCGATCGCCGTACCCAATCCTGATTCTTGGGACGCAAAACACTACGGAACGGACTGGGCGGCTTGGGACGTGCCCATCCATTTTTGGCATTTCAATCAATCGTCGGTCAAAACACTTTTGGGTCGAACGGGCTGGAAGTGTACCGACGTCCAGCCGATGTGGTTGGATTCGTACTACGTGGGATTGTTGAGCGAATCTTTTCGTCACGGACGAAAAAAGTGGTTGTCGGCCGTTCAAACCGGCTGGATCAGCAACCGAAAGGGAAGAAGCCCGGTAAACACGTCCAGCCTGGTCTATTGGGCCCAAAAAGAGGCGATTTAACGAACGAAACCCGCTCGCCGGTGTCGTACCCCTCGCAACGCGAGAAGCGCCCGCAAATCGAACGTTTTTAACTAGCTGAATTTCAGTCCTTTTTGCTCAAAAGGGCCAAAACCTGGAGGGAAAAGTCCATCAGCACGATTTTGGCGTTGCCGTTTCGGGCAATGTCGTATTCGGCTTCCTCTATGGCAACGCGCAACCCTTCGAATTGATCGGTGGAGACGAGTTTGGAAAAGCCCCCCATGGAAAAAGAAATTCCGGTGAGTGCAAACGGGTCGCTGTGGTCCAGTTGGTATTTATTCGCAACGAGGGCGCTCAAGGTTTCCAAGGTGAATTGAAAAAACGCTTTTTGCTTTTCCCGAATCAGGCCCGCTACCGATTCAGACCATTGATGCAAATCCACGATGGACCGTCGGTACGCACTGCGAAGCAACAAGGCCAAGAGTTCTGCGAATTCCCGAAGTCCTTCCGGATGGTGGACCAGGTGTTGCGCCATGCCCAAGGCACCGCCCGCTCCCATGGCCGCCAGGGTGGCGGTTGCCGCATCCGTGCCGTTTCCTCGAAGGTGATTTTCTAGGTTTAGGCGCGAAACGGGCGGAACAAACAGACGTTGGCACCGGCTGGTGATGGTGGGCAATACAGACTCTTCGTCGTGCGTGACGAGCAGCAACACTGCATCTCCCTCTGGTTCTTCGATGGTTTTCAGCAACTTATTGGCAAAGGCGTCCGGCATTTTCTCCGGCATCCACAGAATGAGCACCTTTTTTCCGCCCTGGTGGGGTTTTAAAGCCAATGCCGTGAGTACGGACTTGGCCTCTTCCACGTAAAACGTGGCCTGCTTGTTGTCTGCCCGCAGAAAGTCAAGCCAATGGGCGAACACCGGGTGGCTGTTTTCGGACAAGAAGTTCCGCCAGTCCGGCAAAAAATGGTCCGAGATGGGCGCGGAAGAATCGCCGTCGCGCTTGATGACGGGAAAGGAAAAATGCAGATCTGGGTGAGCCAACTTATTGGCCATTGTGCAAGAAGGGCAGGTTCCGCAGGAATCATCTCCAGCATTTGTGGAACAGAGAACTCTCTGGGCATAGGCCAACGCCAAGGGCAGTGCCGCAGATCCTTCAGCGCCAACCAACAATTGCGCATGGGGAATCCGTCCGGCCGCACCTTCGTGAAGCCAAGCGTGACCGGGCGTTAAGCCAAAGGGGATGTCTGCATACCGCATGGATGCGAAGTTAAGGCAGTACCTTTGTGCCATGCTTACGTTGGACAATTTTTCCTTTAAGGGCCAGCGCGCCCTTATTCGTGTGGATTTTAACGTGCCGCTCACGTCTGATTTTCAGGTGGCCGACGGCACCCGCATAGATGCCACACTCCCCTCTTTGAACAAGATTTTGGCCGACGGCGGCATGCCCGTGGTCATGTCTCACTTGGGCCGCCCCAAGGGACCGTCGGACAGTATGTCCCTCCGCCACTTGGTTCCCTATTTGGAACGAGCGTTGGGGGTGTCGGTGGTTTTTGCCTCCAATTGCGTGGGTCCGGAAGCGGAACTGCATACCCGTGTTTGCGTTCCCAACACGGTGGTTTTGTTGGAAAATTTGCGCTTTCATTCGGAGGAGGAAGCCGGCAACCCGGAGTTTGCTCAAGCCCTGGCACAGCACGGCGATTGCTACATCAACGACGCCTTTGGCACCGCGCACCGTGCCCACGCCAGCACGGCCGTTATTGCGCACTATTTCCAGGGAAAATCCTGCTTTGGGTACGTCATGGCTCGTGAAATCGAGAACGTGGACAAAGTGCTAAACGGTGGCGCGAAGCCCGTAACCGCCGTTGTGGGCGGTTCCAAAGTATCCTCAAAAATCGACATTTTGCGCCAACTGATGCAGCGCGTGGACCATTTGGTCATTGGCGGCGGCATGGCGTTTACGTTTTTGCGTGCGCAAGGCGGCACCACCGGCAGCAGCTTGGTGGAGGAAGACAAGCTGGAACTCGCCTTGTCTTTGCTGGAAGAGGCAAAATCCCGCGGCGTTTCCGTGCATTTGCCCACGGACGTGGTGTGTGCGGATCGTTTTGCAGCCGACGCCCACACGCAGATCGCCCCTGCTTTAGCCATCCCGGACGGATGGATGGGGTTGGACGTTGGTCCCAAGACGTTGGAGGCCTTCAGCGCCGTGGTGGATCAGTCGGCCACGCTGCTGTGGAACGGCCCGTTGGGCGTGTTTGAAATGGATGCATTTGCCAACGGCACACGGGTCTTGGGCGAACGCATTGCAGAGCGGACGGAAGCCGGTAAATTGTTCTCGTTGGTGGGCGGTGGAGACAGCGTTTCTGCGGTGAACCAATTTGGATTGGCGACGCGCGTCAGCTACGTGAGCACGGGCGGCGGCGCGATGTTGGAGTATTTGGAGGGACGCGTTCTGCCAGGAATTGAGGCGGTTTTGAAGGCAGAAGCTTAATCGTCGCAGCAACCGGGGGGAGCGTTACAGGCGCGAACCCTCCCGTTAGGGAAGCGCTTTAAACGCGGATCCAGCGGGCAGATTCGCTCGTGATCCAAGCTCCGGCCCGGCAAAATTTGCCGTAAAAGAAACTGTCCGACAGCGTCGTTTTTTCCACCAAAGGAAGCCATTCAAGCATGCGATCAGCGTAATGCGTCAAAACGGCGGCCAACAAAAAGTACTTTACGGCGCCCAGCAAACCGCCAACGGCCCGGTTGGCCCAGCCCAACCAGACCCATTTTAAGGCCAAGGTCAGTGCTTTCCCCACCAGGATCACCACCACCATAACGCCCACGAAAAGGATTAAAAAGGCAACGGCTTGCGCGCTGGTGGCGCCGGCGTCGAACACCTCTTGAATCCATTGGGACAAGTCGTTTTTGAACCATCGAGCGGCCAAAATACCCAGTACAATGCCTGCGAGTCCGGACCATTCGTTCACCGCCCCGCCCCACAAGCCTTTTCCAATTCCATACAGGATTGGGGCCAGTAAAATCCAGTCCAAAATTCCCATTCGTTAAAGGTACATTTGAATTGTGGAAGAGTTAAAAGCAAAATGGGAGCGCGTTGTGGCTGTAGCCACGGAGCGGTTTTCCCCCGGAGACCCTATGGATGTTGATTCTTTGGTATTCATTGTGGGGCTGCAGGAGGTAAATCAGCCGCACCGGAAGTGGAGCAAAGAAGAGAAGTTGGACCTCATGCACGTGGGCATTTGCTGCTTGTTGGAGCCGCTGGGGTACTACCGTTTTGACGGACGAGACGCCGACGGTTGGCCGCACTACACCCTGCTGGAGCACTTGCCCCACCTGAAGGCCGGACAGCAATCGCTACTCATGAAGGAAGCCTTGGTGGGGTATTTTGAAGAAAACGGCTGGATCGACTGATCTCGTACCCGCCGACGGACTTAAAATCCTGCTCGGTGGTATTCTACATAAAAAAACCGCTCTTTTGGAGCGGTTTTGGGACGCGGCAAAGGCTCGTTGAATCTAGATTTTAGAAGGCTCAGCAGCCCGACGCCCCGCCGGTGTAGGGAAGCATCACTACCTTCAATTCCACCACGCTGTCCGCAACAAGTTTCACAAAACCACAACCCTCCACCAGGGGTGGATTGCCGCCTTTGGAAGCCTTCACTTGAAGGACGGCTTCGTACGGATAGGTGTGGATTTTGGATTCACCGTACACGTTGGTGGTGTCGTAAAAGTCCGGGATGGCGTTGACCACCGGAGCGGTAGCCCGAACTAGGGCGTTTTGGATGCGGATGCCGTCTTCGTTCACCACCACAATGCGGAAGGAATAAACGGGCAGTTCTTTTTTACAAGAACCGGTGCTCAACAGCACCAAAGCCGCGGCACAAAAGGTCAAAAAAGTATTTTTCATGGGGCACAGCCGTTGTCGAGGACGCCGTAGGGTTTGAGAATTACCACGACCTCTTTGTTGGTTCCAGGTTCAAAATAGACGTACGAACAGCCTTTCCAGCCGCCTTTGCCGCACTCAATGTCAAAAAAAGCGGGCAAGTCGTGCCGAAAAATGGCCTCTCCAGAAGCCTCGGAGTACCGGTAGCGGTTCACCACGGATGTGCCGTTGTTGATGGGCGCGTACAAGCGAACCAAGGCGTTTTGGATGGGAATGCTGTCCGCATTCATGACGCGCACCTTGATTTCCCCGTAATCGCGCGACTGTTCGTAACAGCCGGTCGAAACCAAGGTTAGGGCGATGAGCGCCAAAAAGGCACTCCAGGAGAGAATACGAAGGCGCATGGTTTTCGTTACTTTTGCAATCTTAGGCAAGGAACAAATATAATGAAAGAAGCCATTGAGGCGCATCTGCGCCAAGTAGAGGACTTTGTACCGACGGATGCCACCGCGTTGGAGGCCTTTCGCGTCGCGTATTTGGGCAAAAAAGGCCACGTTACCGGCTACTTTGCAGCCTTCAAATCGGTTCCGAACGAAGAAAAAAAGGAGTTTGGCCAGTGGGTCAATTCTCTAAAACAAGCCGTTGAGGCAAAAATTGACGCCTACCGCGAGCAGTTTTCTGCCGCACCGCAGCGCACCGGAGAGGATACCACGCGTCCGGGAGTTGCTTTTCAGCCGGGCGCATTTCACCCCATTACTTTGGTTCGCAACGAAATCGTGCGGATTTTGGAGCGCATGGGTTTTGCGGTGGCGGAGGGCCCAGAAATGGAGGACGATTGGCACAATTTCAGTGCGTTGAATTTTCCACCGGACCACCCCGCACGGGACATGCAAGACACCTTTTTCTTGGCACAAAACCCAGATTGGGCGCTCCGCACCCACACGTCGAGCATCCAGGTGCGCGCCATGGCGCAGCAACAGCCACCCATCCGGGTCATTGCGCCCGGTCGCGTTTTTCGCAACGAAGCCATTTCGTCCCGTTCGCATTGCGTTTTCCACCAAGTGGAGGGCCTGTACATTGACCGCAACGTGTCTTTTGCGGACCTGAAGCAAACGCTTCTGGAGTTTGCGCAAGCCTTTTTTGGCGAACAAACCCAAATCAGACTCCGCCCCTCTTACTTTCCGTTTACCGAACCGTCGGCCGAGGTGGACATTTGGTGGGGACTGGAAAACGAGGTGGATTACCGCATGACCAAAGGCACGGGTTGGTTGGAAATTATGGGATGCGGCATGGTGGATCCGGCTGTTTTAGCTGCCAGCGGCATCGACCCCGAAGGTTATTCCGGTTTTGCTTTTGGAATGGGGATTGAGCGAATTGCAATGCAGCGCTTTCAGATTCCGGACATCCGCGCCTTCTACGAGAACGATTCGCGCTTTCTGCGCGCGTTTCAGGGCGCTCTCTAGCCCTTGGTAGTTTAAACGAAAAAACGCGCCCCAGGGCGCGTTTTTCGCGTTTTCAACTTTTTAAATCGCCCTACTCCACCACAGAGACTTTCAGCATGTTGGTGGTTCCGCGCGCAGCAATGGGCATGGAGGCTACCGTAATGACCGTTTCTCCGCGCTGAACGTAGTCTTTTTCGCGCAAAACGTGCAACACATCGGCAAACGTTTGGTCCGTGCTGACCATGCCGTCGTAGTAGAAGCCCCGAACGCCCCAATACAAATTCAATTTATTGAGAATCTGACGGTTGGAGGTAAATACGCAAATGCTGGACGCCGGACGGTGCGCGGAAATTTTCTCCGCCGTATAGCCGGAATACGTCATGGTTACAATGGCAGAAGCGTTTACCGCGTCGGCCATTTTGGAGGCCTGGTAGCATACCGTGTCCGTCAGGAAGCGGTCGGAATCGCGGGAAGGTGGATTTTCGGTGACTTTCAACAAGCGCGAGGCCTCCACGTTGCGGATGATTTTGGCCATGGCCTGCACCACCTCTACGGGGTATTTGCCCACCGACGTCTCGCCGCTGAGCATGACGGCGTCGGCCCCGTCCAACACGGAATTGGCAACGTCGTTGACCTCCGCGCGCGTTGGCGTCATGGATTCAATCATGGTTTCCATCATTTGGGTGGCCACAATGACGGGTTTGCTCAGGGCAATGGCTTTCTGCGTAAGCATTTTTTGGATCAGCGGAACCGACTCCATGGGCACTTCTACCCCCAAGTCACCCCGGGCCACCATGATGGCATCGGTAGCCGCCAAAATCCGATCGCAATCCGCAACGGCCTCCGGCTTTTCCATTTTGGCCACAATGCCGGCGTTGCTTTTTCTGCCGTCGATGATTTTGCGCAGGGCGAGGATGTCTTCGGCATTGCGCACGAAGCTCAAACCAATCCACTCCACCTCTTCGTCCAAAGCAACGTGCAAATCAACGAGGTCTTTTTCCGTCAAACAGGGCAACGAGACGTGGGTGTTGGGCAAATTCACGCCCTTTTTACTCTTGAGCGGACCCCCGTGCACCACTACGGCAACCACTTCGTCTACGCCGTTGGTGGACACCACGTCCATCGCCAACTTGCCGTCGTCCAGCAGAATGCGCTCTCCTGGCTTGACGTCTTTGGGAAAATCTTGGTAGGTCATGTAGACCCGTTCCTTCGTGCCTTCGCACTTGTGGTTGGTAAACACCACGCGGTCACCGGGTGCCACAACGGCACCTTCTTCCACAACTCCAACGCGCAGTTTGGGACCTTGCAGGTCTGCCAAAATTGCGGCCGTCATGTTGTTTTTTTCCAAAACCTGCCGGATTCGACGGATCAGGAGTCGGTGTTCTTCGGGGTCGCCGTGCGAGAAGTTGACGCGAAATACGTTAACTCCGGCCCACAACAGCTCCAACAATTTCTCGTCCGAGCTCGAAGCGGGCCCCAGGGTTGCTACAATTTTAGTGCGTTTCATGGGGAGGGGATGAATCCAATTCGAGGGCGAGCTTTCGCAAAAGGGTCTGGGGCAAAGGTACGGGTTTCCCCGCGGTTGCTAGGCCCATGAGCAAGTTGTTTGGGTTTTCCGGCGCGGGATGCACCAGAATTAACCAATCCAATGCCGGTTTGCTGCACAACGGTCGCAAGGCCGATGGCACTTCGTCTGCGAACAAGGAATTGGCAGCGGTACTGGGGGCGGACAACCACGATCCGGACTCCGGCACGTTGACCAACACGGTCCACCGGCAGCCGCGGTCTGCGTCCCAGCACGAATACTCCGCATGCGAGGTGGAGGCGTTTTCGTGCACCACGTCGCGGTCTTTTTTGGTGCGCGCCAGGCTCAAACCCAGAGCACGGTTCCAGCGGTAAACGGCCGTGAAATCCGGCACGCTTCCCAAAAAACCAATGGACCAAGGCACTTCGTCGTCGGCCTCAATTTCGAGAACGTACCTGCTGCTCACCGCTTCTAATTTTCAAGAGTTTGCAGGCCCTGCGGGCCGCTTCTTCTTCCGCTTTTTTCTTGGAGGGGCCGGTTCCGTCCACCAGTTTTTCTCCGTCCAGGAACAAGGCCATCGTGAAATTCAACTTTTCGTTCTTGCCGGTGGATTCTTCCAACTCAAAACGAAACGCGCGTTTGTGGCGCTGGGCCCACTCAATCCAAACGCTCTTGTAGCTGATGACCTGACGCTCCACGGCGCCCATGTTGATGAAGGCGTCTACCAGTTTTTGTTCCACAAAACGACGAGTCCGACGCATGCCCAAATCCAAGTAAACGGCCCCGATCAGCGCTTCCAACGTGTTTCCCGGAAGGGAAGATCCCGGTTGTTGCCTCCGCCCTCCGCCCTGGCCCGGGTCCACGTAATCCGTGAGCCGGAGTTCCTTGGCAATGGCATTTAACGCATTCCTGCTGACCACTTTGCTGCGCATGTTGGTCAGGTATCCCTCGTCGCCGTCGGGGTATTTTTTGTACAGAAAATCGGCCATCAACGCCCCAAGGATGGCGTCGCCCAAGAACTCCAGTCGTTCAAAAAACTTGCTCGCGTCGCGTGGATTGTAGCCCTTGGTTTTGCGCCGAAAGGCCAACGTGTACAGCGCACGGTTCCTGGGCGCGTACCCCACCATGGATTTAATGGCGCGCAAAAATGCAGCCTCCTCGCCCGTTGCTGGGGAGAGCCACAAGCGAACCCGGTACAACATGATTATTCTTCGTACTTCTTAAACAGCACCGAGGCGTTGTGGCCGCCAAATCCAAAGGTGTTGCTGAAAGCGGCGCGCACGGTGCGCTTTTGCGGTTTTCCGTACGTCATGTTCAGCTTGCTGTCGATGTCCGGATCGTCCGTGAAGTGGTTGATGGTGGGCGGGCAAATGTCGTGGTAGACCGACAACACGGCAACGGCAGCTTCTGCGGCACCAGCAGCTCCCAACAGGTGGCCCGTCATGGACTTGGTGGAGCTGATGTTCATTTCGTAGGCGTGCGCACCAAAAACATTCTGAATGGCTTTGAGTTCTGCTACGTCGCCCAAGGGGGTTGACGTTCCGTGTACGTTGACGTAGTCTACATCTTCCGGACTCATCTCAGCGTCTTCCAACATGTTTTTCATGACGTTGGTAGCGCCCAAACCGTCTGGGTGCGGAGCGGTTAAGTGGTAGGCATCTGCGGACAAACCGCCCCCTACGAACTCGGCATAAATCTTGGCACCACGCGCTTTGGCGTGCTCCAATTCTTCCAAAATCAAGCAAGCGGCCCCTTCGCCCAAGACAAAACCGTCGCGGTCTTTGTCAAAAGGACGCGAAGCCGTTTCCGGACTGTCGTTGCGGGTAGAAAGCGCGTGCATGGCGTTGAAGCCGCCAATTCCCCCGGGGGAAACGGCTGCTTCGGATCCGCCGGAGACGATCACGTCGGCCTTGCCCAGGCGGATGTACATCAACGCATCAATCAATGCGTTGGTGGACGAAGCGCATGCGGAAACGGTGGTGAAATTCACACCGCGCAATCCGTACTTCATCGAAATGTGACCGCCGGTAATGTCGGCGATCATTTTTGGGATGAAAAACGGATTGAACCGGGGCGTACCATCGCCCCGGCCGTAATCCACGCATTCGTTTAAAAAGGTGTCGAGTCCGCCAATTCCGGAGCCCCAAATGACTCCTGCGCGGTCCAAATTGATTTTCTCCAAGTCCAAACCGGAATCAACTAGAGCCTCGTCGGCTGCTACCAATCCCAACTGGGTGCACCGATCCATCTTCCGCGCTTCTTTGCGGTCAATGAAATCAGTCGGTTCAAATCCTTTGACTTCGCAGGCAAATTTGGTTTTGAATTTCTCCGGATTGAACAAGGTAATGGGGCCCGCACCGCTGCGGCCTTCCAACAAGCCCTGCCAGAAAGCAGGAGCCGTGTTTCCCACCGGTGTCAAAGCACCGATGCCCGTTACTACAACCCTTTTTAACGTCATAAACGCTTAGAATTCAATTACTTGTTGTTTTCAATGAACGAAACCGCGTCGCCAACAGTAGCGATGTTTTCGGCTTGGTCGTCTGGGATTTGGATGTCGAATTCTTTTTCGAATTCCATAATCAACTCTACGGTATCCAAAGAGTCTGCGCCCAGGTCTTGGGTGAAGGATGCTTCGTTGGTTACTTCTGCTTCGGTTACGCCCAGCTTATCAACGATAATGGCTTTCACACGGGATGCAATGTCGGACATGCTTTCCAGTTTTTAAAAATTAGTGCGACAAAGGAAAGAAATCTAGCCCACACGCGCAAACCGGTCCCGCAAACAAAGTGTATCTTTGAAAGCGTATAAACAGTGTGAATCCCTTGATAAAGCTCGGAATTTTGGCCTCTGGATCGGGCAGCAACGCCCAAAGGCTCTGGAACTATTTTTCTTCTTCGGATGCCATTTCGGTGGCTTTGGTTGCCTCCAATCGGGCGTCAGCGGGTGTTGTAGCGCGCGCCGCCCAAGATCGTGTTCCGTGTGCGGTGTTCGAGCCAACGCCAGAAGGATTTGCAGATTTGCTGGCTAAGTTTCAATCCTCAGGCGTTCAAGCAGTGTTTTTAGCCGGTTTTTTGAAGCCGCTTCCGGTTGCTTGGATTGGGTATTATTCCGGAAAGATTTGGAATTTGCACCCCAGTCTTCTTCCCAATTTTGGCGGAGCCGGCATGTACGGCATGCACGTACACCGCGCGGTGGTGGCTGCGGGCGCTGTGGAAACCGGAATTACCCTCCACGAAGTAACGGAGCGGTACGACGAAGGCCCCGTCTGTTTTCAGGCCCGCACAGCGGTGCTCCCGTCCGACACTCCGGAAACGGTGGCGGAGAAAATCCATGCCTTGGAAATGGAACACGTTCCGGTTGAATTGGAGCGGTTGCTTCGTGCTCGCTTTTTGGGCGCATGAGCTACGTAGAGGTTTACACCGACGGTTCCTCCCGGGGAAACCCCGGCCCCGGAGGCTATGGGGTCGTTTTGAAGTACGGAGACGTTCAAAAAGAATTGTCGGAGGGTTTTTTGCGCACCACCAACAACCGCATGGAATTGATGGCCGTCATTGTGGGGCTGGAAACCCTCACCCGGCCCTGCCAAGTGCTGGTCGTCAGCGACTCCAAGTACGTGGTGGACTCGGTTGAAAAGAAGTGGATCGACGGCTGGGTGCGCAAGCAGTTCAAGGGCGTTAAAAACCCCGACTTGTGGCAGCGTTATTTGCGCGCAGCCCAACAGCATTCGGTTCGCTTTCAGTGGGTCAAAGGCCACGCCACGCACGTGCTGAACAATCGGTGCGATGCTTTGGCCACGCAAGCGGCCCTAAAAGGACCGCATCGGGTGGACGCGGGCATGGAGTAAGCCGTTTCTAAATCCTCAACGGGCGTTTTCCAAAAGCCAATCCGCAATTTTGCGGTCGTTGGCCAGTCGGGGTAATTTGTTTTGTCCCCCCAACTTCCCAATGGACTTCATGTAGGCGTTGAAGGCGTCCAGGGGCACCTGTTGCACCACGGCTGCCCGCAGGATGGAACCCGTGATGAGGTCGTTGTAGTACGTGTTTTTGGACCGCAGTCCGGCGTCCAGTGCGGCGCAGAAGGCGGTGAAATCCGTTGGCGCTTGATCAAAGGCCACAAACCACTCGTGGTGGGGCAACCCACCGTCTGCGGGAGCCACTTGCGGGGCCACTGTGAATTCACGAACCACGCACGGCTCTGCGGCCACCGCCGCTTGGAGGGCAGCCTCCACTTCGCTGCCAATGACGTGTTCGCCAAACGCGCTGATGAAGTGCTTGATGCGCCCCGTAACCCGGATGCGGAACGGATGAAGTTCGGTGAACTCGATGGTGTCGCCAATGGAGTAACCCCACAGACCGGCGTTGGTGTGTAAGACAAGTGCGTAGTGCACGCCTAGCTCCACTTCTGCCAAGGTGAGTCGCGGCGGATTGGGGTCGAAGTACCGGTCGGCCGGAATGAATTCGAAGTACATCCCGTTGTTCACCAGCAGCAGCAGGCCCTCTTCGTCGTACCGATCTTGGTAGGCAATAAAGCCTTCCGAAGCCGGATAGGGATCGATGCGGGTGATGGGCCCGCCAAAGAGTTGCTCAAAGCGCGATCGGTAGGGCTCAAAAGCCACCCCGCCGGCTATGTACAGTTTGAAGTTGGGAAATAGGGACCGGATGTCCGACTTTCCGGATTTTTCCAGCAATCGCTCAAAGTACATCTGTACCCAAGGGGGAATTCCGCCCAAAGCGCGCAGGTCTTGTCCCAAGGTCTCTTCGCAGATTTTGTCCACCTTGGTTTCCCAATCTTCGATGCAGTTGGTTTCCCAACTGGGGAGCCGGTTCTTTTGCAGGTAGGACGGAACGTAGTGTGCGGAAATGCCGCTGAGACGGCCCACCTGAATGCCGTTCTTTTCCGTCATGACCGGACTTCCCTGCAAAAACATCAATTTTCCGTTCACCAAGGAGGCGTCCCCGCTGCGGTGGATGTACGCCAACAGCATGTCCCGGGCCGCGTTGATGTGGCACGGCATGGATTCCTTGGTCAAGGGGATGTACTTGGTTCCGCTGGTGGTGCCGGAAGTTTTGGCAAAGTACAGGGGCTTGCCGGGCCACAAAACGTCCGGTTCGCCGGCAACAACGCGCTCTACGTACCCGCGGATTCCCTCGTAATCCACCACGGGAATGGCGTTTTGAAAGTCCCGCACGGAGCGGATGGTTTCAAAACCGTGGTCTTTTCCAAACGCGGTGTTTTTGGCCGACGTCACTAAAATTTTCCGTACCCGCTCTTGCGCCTCCAGTGGATGCTGAATCCACTTTTGGTTCTTGCGGTGCATCCACGCGGCAAAGGCTTTTGCGGCCCATTCTTTTGCGGTCATCGTTTTCCAGTTGATCGTTTAGGGGAGATACACCAAGGGGTTGACGGGTTGTCCGTTCATCCAGAGCTCAAAATGCACCGTCGCGGAGGTGTTTTTGAGTCCTTTTCCACTGATGGCCAATGCTTCACCGGCCCGAACGCGCGCCCCTCTTTTTTTCAACACCTGCGCGTTTTGGCTGTAGAAAGTCAGGGTATTGTTGGCGTGTTGGACCCACAAGAAATGGCCCAAATCCGGGCTCCAGTCGGCCTGTACGACGGTTCCGTCCAGGGCACATTTGACAGTGGTTCCTGTGGAAACGGACCAATCCACGCCGAGGTGTCCGCGGGCCGGGGCATACTTTTCCACCAGCGTTCCCGCAACGGGAGGAATCAAACTCGCTTTGGTTTGAACGTTGGGCCGTCGGTTCAGACGGTATTGATCCTGCTTTTCTTGTTGTTCGCGAAATTTTTGTTCGGAAGTCGTTGGCTTCAGTTTATTGGGGTCTGCTTGGGCCGACGGCGCCTCCGAAACCACACTGTCCGGCAAAGGCTCGTTGGTGAGCAGTCGTCGAACCGTACTCCACTGTTTTTCGTGGTAGTTGACTACCGATTCCAAAGAGTCTACTTGTGTGGAAAGGTGCAACGCCTCACGCCGAAGCTTGGTGGACGCATAGCCCGGGATGTACACGCGAAGGGGGGTGTAGGCAATCAGAATCAGCGTCATTCCCACCAAAACCACCACCGAAGTACCGGCTGCAAGAAAAACGTTGAATCCGGAAAGCGTAAACGAAAAACGTTCGGCAAAGGTTTGCGTGTCCACCAAGACCACGCGGTACTTGTGAAGCAGCTCTTTTCGAATCTGTTTCCAACGCTTTTTTGCCACAGAACAAATATAGACATCCCCGCAGGGGCATTTAAAATAACTTTGCAGTCTTGTGCGTTACTCCTCTGTCGTGAAATGGATTCCTGTGGGCCTGTTGGGCCTGGCCCTGGTGG
>CANHXZ010000027.1 GCA_947464785.1 Flavobacteriales bacterium
CGCTGGGCAATTCCAACTTCATCAAGGCGTCAATGGTTTTGCTCGAGGAGCTGTAGATGTCCAACAAACGCTTATAGCTGGACAATTCAAACTGCTCACGGGCCTTTTTATTGACGTGCGGAGAACGCAACACCGTGTAAATGCGCTTGTTGGTAGGCAACGGAATGGGACCGTTAACCACCGCGCCGGTGCTCTTCACCGTTTTTACAATTTTCTCAGCCGACTTGTCCACCAAGCTGTGGTCGTACGACTTCAATTTGATTCGAATTTTTTGACTCATCACGGAGAAGATTAAGCGTTTCCTTTTACTTTGGCGATTACCTCGTCGGCAATGTTCTTTGGAGTTTCTGCATAATTGCTGAACTCCATGGTTGAACTACCGCGACCGGAGGTAATGGTGCGCAGGGCAGTAACGTAACCAAACATTTCACTCAAAGGCACTTTGGCTTTGATGACGGCAGCTCCCAACTTGGAATCCATGCCTTCTACTTGGCCGCGACGCTTGTTCAAGTCACCTACTACGTCACCCATGTTTGTGTCGGGAGTGTCTACTTCCAACTTCATGATGGGCTCCAGAATCACGGGATTGGCACGACGTGCTGCCTCACGGAAACCGGCCTTAGCAGCCAATTCAAAGGACAAAGCGTCGGAGTCAACCGGGTGGAAGGAACCGTCGGACAAGGTGATCTTCATGCTGTCCAAAGCATAGCCCGCCAAGGGACCATTCTTCATGGACTCTTTGAAGCCTTTTTCAATCGCAGGAATGAATTCACGAGGGATGTTACCACCCTTGATTTCGTTGACAAACTGCAATCCAACTACATTCTCATCGGCAGGGCTGATGGTGAATACAATGTCCGCGAACTTACCGCGACCACCTGTTTGTTTCTTGTAAACCTCGCGGTGATTAAATGAACCAATCAAGGCTTCCTTGTATTGAACCTGTGGAGCACCTTGGCTGCATTCCACCTTGAATTCACGCTTCAGGCGGTCAACAATAATCTCCAAGTGCAACTCTCCCATTCCGGAGATAACCGTCTGACCGGTTTCCTCGTCGGTGTGGACCTTGAAGGTAGGATCTTCTTCAGCCAATTTAGCCAAAGACATGCCCAATTTGTCCACATCACCCTGGGTCTTGGGCTCAATCGCCAAACCGATAACCGGCTGCGGGAAGCTCATGGACTCCAAAATGATCGGGAACTTTTCTTCACACAGGGTATCGCCGGTGCGGATGTCTTTAAAACCTACCCCTGCGCCAATGTCGCCCGCTTCAATCAAATCAATTGGGTTCTGCTTGTTGGCGTGCATTTGGAAAATGCGGGAAATGCGCTCTTTGTTGTCTGTACGCATGTTTTGCACATACGAACCGGCAGCCAACTTACCGCTGTAAACGCGGAAGAAACACAGACGACCTACAAAAGGATCGGTTGCAATCTTAAAGGCCAAAGCAGCAAAAGGTTCACTGGGATCCGGACGACGCAGTTCTTCTTCGTCCGTGTTGGGGTTGATGCCGGAAACGGCCTCAACGTCCATCGGAGAAGGCAGGTACGCCATAACCGAGTCCAACATGGTTTGAACACCCTTGTTTTTGAAGGCAGAGCCACACAAAACAGGAGTGATCTTCATGGCAACGGTTGCCTTGCGAATTGCATTGATCAACTCATCGCGAGTGATGGACTCCGGGTTGTCGAAAAACTTCTCCATCAAGTTGTCGTCGAATTCAGCAACGGCTTCCACCATTTTGCTGTAGTACTCGTCAACCGTGGATTGCAAATCTGCAGGAATATCGATTTCCTGGTAGGTCATGCCTTGTGTCTCGTCGTTCCAAATGATGGCCTTACGGTCCAACAAATCAACAACACCGCGGAAATCTTGCTCGGCACCAATGGGAACCTGAAGCGGAACGGGGTTGCCTTTCAGCTTGTCGCTGATTTGGTTAACTACGTTGAAGAAGTCAGCACCGGTGCGGTCCATTTTGTTCACAAACGCCAAACGAGGTACGCTGTACTTCGTAGCTTGACGCCAAACGGTCTCGGACTGTGGCTGAACACCACCTACGGCACAAAACAAAGCAACAGCACCGTCCAAAACGCGCAACGAGCGTTCTACCTCCACCGTGAAGTCAACGTGACCCGGGGTATCGATGATGTTGATCTTGTATTCTTCCGTCTCTGGCGTTGACTGACCTTGTGTGGTCGGGTAGTTCCAAAAACAGGTTGTTGCAGCAGACGTAATGGTGATTCCGCGCTCCTGCTCCTGAACCATCCAGTCCATGGTAGCAGCACCGTCGTGTACTTCGCCGATCTTGTGGCTAACACCGGTGTAGTACAGAATGCGCTCGGTAGTGGTTGTCTTACCGGCGTCAATGTGCGCCATGATGCCGATGTTGCGCGTAAGCGTAAGGTCTCTTTTTGCCATGATGCGTACCGATTAGAAGCGGAAGTGAGAGAATGCCTTGTTGGCTTCGGCCATCTTGTGGACGTCCATACGCTTTTTAACCGCAGCGCCTTCTTCTTTTGAGGCGGCCAAAATTTCAGCAGCCAATTTGGCAGCCATCGATTTTTCGTTGCGCTGGCGGGCGTAGCCAATGAGCCATTTGATGGCCATGGACACCTTCCGCTCGGGGCGGATTGGCTGAGGAATTTGGAATGTGGATCCACCAACACGGCGGCTTCGCACTTCCACGTGGGGCATGACGTTGGTCAACGCCTGCTTCCACATTTCCAGTCCATTGCCTTCGCCGGTCTTCTCGGATACGATATCTACGGATTCGTAGAAAATAGCGTATGCGATACTCTTTTTGCCGTCGTACATCAAGTTGTTAACGAAACGCGTTACAAGCGTGTCGTTAAAACGAGGATCTGGCAACAGGGGGCGCTTTTTAGCTCTTGCTTTTCTCATGACAGAGTACTATTCACTAAGGGATTACTTTTTTACTTTGGGACGCTTGGTTCCGTACTTGGAACGACGCTGCATACGGCCGTTTACACCGGCAGTATCCAACGCTCCACGAACGATGTGGTAGCGAACACCCGGCAAGTCTTTCACACGACCTCCGCGCACCAAAACGATGCTGTGCTCCTGGAGGTTGTGGCCTTCACCTGGGATGTAGGCGTTTACTTCGTTGCCGTTGGTAAGGCGCACACGTGCGACTTTCCGCATGGCAGAATTCGGCTTCTTGGGCGTCGTGGTGTACACACGGGTGCACACTCCGCGGCGTTGCGGGCAAGAGTCCAGGGCGGCCGACTTGCTCTTGTCCACCAATTTGGTGCGCCCTTTGCGAACGAGCTGCTGAATCGTTGGCATTTGTCGATGCGTAGGTTAGGTTAATTCAATAGAATAAGTATCCCCGGTTTTTTGGGGACTGCAAATGTAGAAATTTTTTCTCAACGGGCAACACCCACAGGCATTAATTCTGAGGCGATTCCTTTGTTGTACCTTCGCAGTCCGAAAAATTTCCCTACTCCATGAATGATTTGCGCGCCGGACTGAATCCACCCCAACTGGAAGCGGTGGAACACACCGAAGGTCCGGTGATGGTCATTGCTGGCGCCGGATCTGGCAAAACACGCGTGCTCACGGTGCGCATCGCCCACTTGCTTGAAAAAGGCGTGGACCCTTTCAATGTATTGGCCCTGACGTTCACCAATAAGGCCGCTCGGGAAATGCAGGGTCGGATTGCCAAGTTGGTGGACGCCAGCAGTGCAAAATCGCTCTGGATGGGCACTTTTCACAGCGTGTTTGCGCGCATCCTTCGCTCGGAGGCCGGTCGGCTTGGGTTCCCGTCCAATTTTACCATCTACGATACCGAGGACGCGCAAAAAGTATTGGCCGGATTGATTAAAGAGGCTCAGTTAGATAAAGACATTTATAAGGTAAAAGCCGTAGCCAGCAGAATCAGTCAGTACAAAAACGCGTTGATCACGCCGAAGGCCTACGATCAGCGCGGAGACTTGCAGGAACAGGATGCCGCAGCCCGTCTGCCGCAGTTGGGCAATCTGTACCGGGCGTACATGGAAAAGTGCTTTCGCGCCGGCGCCATGGATTTTGACGACCTGCTCCTCAAAACCAACGAACTGTTCATTCGCTTTCCGGAGGCCCTAGCCAAATACCAAGAGCGATTTAAATACATCCTGGTGGACGAGTACCAAGATACCAACCACAGCCAATACCTTATTGTTAAGGCACTGGCGAGCAGGTACGAAAACTTGTGCGTGGTCGGTGACGATGCGCAGTCCATCTACGCGTTCCGCGGCGCCAACATTCGCAACATCCTGAACTTTCGCTCGGACTATCCGGATGCTGCCGAAATCAGACTGGAGCAGAACTACCGATCCACCAAGAACATTGTTGGTGCGGCAAATTCGTTGATTGCTCACAACCAGGAACAACTGGAGAAGAACGTTTGGACCGCCAATGCCGACGGCGATTTGATCGTGGTCCACAAGGCCATGAGCGACACCGACGAAGCGCACTACGTGGCGCAAACGATGTGGGATCGGCACATGCGCGAGCAACGCAATTGGGACCAGTTTGCCATCCTGTACCGCACCAACGCCCAGAGCCGTTCGTTTGAAGAAGCCTTCCGGCGGAGGAACATCCCGTACACCATCTACGGAGGGACGTCGTTTTATCAACGCAAGGAAATCAAGGACGTCATGGCGTATGTCCGCCTGGCCTTGAATCCAAACGACGAGGAAGCCCTGCGCCGCATCATCAATTTGCCCACCCGCGGAATTGGCGACACGACCCTCACCCGGCTGACGGTGGTGGCCTCAGAACAAGGACTGTCCCTTTGGGGCGCGTTGAATCTTCTGCCCTCCCTAGACATGGGAATCAACCGTCCGACCGTTCAAAAATTAGTTGACTTTGCCGACTTGATCCGCAGCTTTGGGGTGGTGGCAGGTCAAAAGAATGCCTTTGATGCGGTGGAGCACATTGCGAAGCACAGCGGCCTGGTTCGCACGCTTGCGGAAGACAAAACACCCGAAGGAATTTCCCGGTACGAAAACGTTCAAGAACTGCTGAACGGAATCCAGGAGTTTGTTGAGGAACAAGAACAGGTAGAAGGCGGCAACCCCTCCTTGGATGCTTTTTCCCAAGACATTGCCCTGCTCACGGACGTGGACACCAAAAAGGAAGACGACCAACCCAAGGTGACGTTGATGACCATTCACTTGGCTAAAGGTCTGGAGTTTCCCGTGGTTTTTGTTGTTGGCTTGGAAGAGACCTTATTCCCCTCCATGATGGCCAGCCAAAGCCGGTCGGATTTAGAAGAGGAGCGACGTCTGTTTTATGTTGCGCTGACGCGCGCAGAGCATGCGGCGTACCTCACCTACGCACACGTTCGCTTTCGTTGGGGGAAATTGGTGGACTGCGAGCCCAGTCGGTTTTTGGACGAACTGGACGAAAAGTACCTGGACGTTCATATTCCGGTGGTTGCGCCGTCGTACCGCGCCCCTCAATCTTTACTGGATGCCTTTGACGCGCCCTCGCCGGTGGTGCGGACGGGCGAAAAGTACCAACGAACCAATGCCGCAGGCAGTGCTCCCGGCGGACCGCGTGACCCAAGAAAAACGACTGCCCCAAAACCATCGTCCAACCCTACCCCGCTTTCCCTTGCCGCTCCTGGCCGGTTCAAGCCGGTAGAATCCGTGCAGTCTGGCGGACAAGCCCCCTTGGATTTAACCGCGGGGGAACGGGTGCTGCACGAGCGTTTTGGTACGGGAACGGTTGCGGAAATCAGTGGTGAAACAGGAGATCTGCGGGCCACGGTTCATTTCGATAATGCAGGAGTGAAGAAACTCCTCTTGAAGTTTGCTAAATTGCAGCGCCTTATATGATCAATACACAACAGATCGACACCCTATCCTTGGCCTACAACACGGACCATGCGCCGCTCAAATTATCTGAGTACGGACGCCACGTTCAGTTCATGGTGGACCACCTTCAGACGATGGAGGATCGGGACAAACGAACCCATGCGGCCCACGCCGTAGTTGAAGCCATTGCCCAGCTGCAGCCTGCTTTGAAGGAGCAGCCGGATTGGCAACATAAATTATGGGACCACATTCACCTTTTGGCCGATTACCAATTGGATGTTGAATCTCCCTTTCCGGCGCCACAACCGGAGGCGCGAGCAGCACGTCCGGAGCCTGTCCCCTATCCTGTAAAAAGCACGGCCCATCGCTACTACGGGAACATCCTGCGGGAGATGATCAACAAAGCTTTGGAGTTGCCGGAGGGGGAAGAACGCGATGCCTTGATCTTCGACATCGCAAACCAGATGAAGCGCTCGTATTTGACGTGGAACAAAGACTACGTGGACGACGCGGTAATCTTCAAAGAGTTGCGAACGCTTTCCGGCGGGCAAATCGACGTGGAAAACGTGGCACTCACCATCCAGCACGGAATCGCCATCAAGTACGCTCCCCTGCACACCAAGACCAAAAAGGCCAACAAAAAGCCCTTCTTCAAAAACCGGACGGGCAATTCCCCCACTCCCGGAGGAGGCTTCAAACCGTATAACCGCAAAAAATAATGGCACGTTTTCAAATTGAGGGGGGCGCACCACTCCGCGGAGAAATTCAAGCGCAAGGAGCCAAAAACGAAGTGCTCCAAATCCTGTGCGCCGTTTTGCTCACCTCAGAACCGGTTCGCGTTCAGAACATTCCGGACATTATTGACGTCAATAAACTCATTGAAATCCTGGGGGATTTTGGCGTTCGGGTAACGAAAAACGGCCCCGGTGATTACACTTTTCAGGCAGACCAAGTGGACCTGGACTTTTTGTTCACGGACACCTACAAGAAAAAAGGCGCGGCCTTGCGCGGTTCCATCATGCTGGTTGGGCCGTTGCTGGCGCGCTTTGGTAAAGGGTACATTCCCAAGCCCGGTGGCGATAAAATTGGTCGTCGTCGGCTCGATACCCACTTCCAAGGCCTAATGGCCTTAGGGGCTCAATTCAAAAGTGAAGATGGCTCCAGTTTTTACGGCGTTGAACAACCTGCAAGTGGTTTGAAGGGTGCCTACATGTTGTTGGAGGAGGCCTCGGTTACGGGAACGGCAAACGTTGTGATGGCTGCCGTTTTGGCGCAAGGAACAACCACCATTTACAATGCAGCTTGCGAGCCTTACCTGCAGCAGTTGTGCAGCATGCTGGTGCGCATGGGGGCTAAAATCGACGGCATCGGTTCCAATTTGCTGCACATTACCGGTGTGGATCAATTGGGTGGTACGGACCACCGTTGCCTTCCGGACATGATCGAAATCGGAAGCTGGATTGGCTTAGCGGCCATGACCCGGTCTGAAATCACCATCAAAAACACCGGATACGACCATCTGGGCGTGATTCCTGATGTTTTTCGAAAGCTGGGCATTCAGTTGGAGCGACGTGGCGACGACATCTTTGTTCCCGCTCAAGATCACTACGAAATCCAAACCTTTATGGACGGGGGCATCCTGACCATTGCGGACGCGCCTTGGCCTGGATTCACCCCGGATTTATTGAGCATCATCTTGGTCACTGCCACCCAAGCGCGAGGTTCGGTTCTGGTGCACCAAAAAATGTTTGAGAGCCGACTGTTCTTCACCGATAAACTGATTGACATGGGCGCGCAAATCATCCTGTGCGACCCCCACCGGGCCACCGTCATCGGGTTGGACCGCAAAGTACCCTTGCGCGGCACCACCATGGCCTCGCCGGACATCCGCGCGGGCATTGCCCTTTTGATTGCCGCCTTGAGCGCAGAAGGAACTTCCATCATTCAAAACATCGACCAAATCGACCGCGGATACGAGCGCATTGACGAGCGTCTGCGAGCCATTGGCGCGAAAATTGTACGATTAAACGACTAACAACCCATCCCATGAACAAAAACTTGAAAATTGCTGCTTGGACCGTCGCTCTGGCTACGGGTGTTGCCGTTCTTTACGTGGCACGAACCAATGCCTCCTACGCGGAAGACCACGGAGTTGACATGAAGACTGCTGCCCTCGAGCAAATGGCCAACTTCAACGTAGGCGATGTTGCCCCGGACTTGGCCTACCCCGATCCCAGCGGAAAAATCATCAAATTATCTTCCTTGCGCGGAAAAGTAGTCCTTCTGGATTTTTGGGCCTCTTGGTGCGGCCCATGCCGCATGGAAAATCCCAATGTGGTGCGCGTGTACAACCAATACAAAGACGCTAAATTCAACTCAGGAAAGGGCTTCACAGTTTACTCCTATTCCCTGGACCAAAACAAGGACCGTTGGGTGGCTGCCATTGCACAAGACCAATTGGCATGGCCCAACCACACCTCAGATTTGAAAGGCTGGAATGCGGAAGGTGCAGGCGTTTACGGCGTTCGCTCCATTCCCATGACCTACTTGCTGGACGGCGAAGGCAAAATCATTGCCAAGGGCTTGCGCGGACCCGCTTTGGAGGAGAAACTCAAAAGCATGTTGAAGTAAGCTCCTTCGCTAACACTAGAGAAAAACTCCTGAATTTTACGACCTGTCAAATTGGCATCCATTGCCATTTGGCAGGTCGTTTGATTACGTACCTACCATGAAATCATCCCCCAACGACCCAATTGCTCCGGAAGAGAACCACCAAGAGCCGGTAGCAACTCCAGAAACGGAGCATACCAGCCCAGATAGCGACGCCATTGCGTCGGAAGAACCGACTGATTTGTCAAAACAAATTCAGGAGTTAAAAGACCAAAACCTGCGGTTGTACGCGGAATTTGAGAATTTCCGAAAGCGCACCGCCCGGGAACGATTGGAATTAATTACCTCCGCAAACGAGTCCACCTTAAAATCGCTCTTGACCGTGCTCGACGATTTTGAGCGTGCTTTAAAATTGATTCCAGCAGACAATGATGTGTCTGAAGGGATGCGACTTATTCATGCCAAACTGACGGACTCCTTAAAATCACAAGGATTGAAACCTATGGATTCCACCACCGGAACTTCCTTTGATCCGGAATTTATGGAAGCAATAACCACCCTCACCGTTGCAGATCCTGCACAATCTGGTTTGGTCCTGGACGAAGTAGAGCGCGGTTACCGCCTTGGTGAGAAGATCATCCGCTACGCCAAAGTGGTGGTGGGAAAAACCGCCGAAGCATAGGCCATGGCAAAGCGTGATTACTACGAAGTACTGGGTGTAAACAAACAGTCTTCCGCGGAAGAAATTAAAAAGGCCTACCGAAAACTAGCTATTCAGTACCACCCGGACAAAAATCCGGACAATAAAGAAGCTGAAGAAAAATTCAAGGAAGCAGCGGAAGCCTACGAGGTACTCAGTACCCCCGACAAGCGCCAGAAATACGATCAGTTTGGTCACCAAGCATTTGGTCCCGGAGCGGGTGGCGCCGGCGGTGGCATGAACATGGACGACATCTTCAGCCATTTTGGGGACATATTTGGGGACGCTTTTGGCGGTGCCTTTGGGGGATTTGGTGGAGGCCGTGGTGGGGCCGTTCGCGGTTCAAATTTGCGGGTTCGCGTTCGTCTGACCTTGGAAGAGATTGCAACCGGAGTCGAGAAAAAAATCAAGATTAAACGCGCACTCCCCGCCGCCGGCGTTACGTTTAAAACGTGCGACACCTGCGGTGGTCAGGGTCAAGTTACGCGCATACAGAATACCATTTTGGGCCAAATGCGCACCGCTGCTGTTTGTCCCAATTGCCAAGGAAGCGGTAAGAAAGTGGATCAACGGCCCGCAGGCGTGGGTCCGGACGGCTTGGAAAAGGTGGAGGAAGTGGTGTCCATCCGCATTCCGGCAGGCGTGCAAGATGGCATGCAGTTGCGCGTTGCCGGCAAGGGCAATTCTGCGGCCGGCGGAGGTGCCGCGGGTGACTTAATTGTGGCCATTGAAGAAGAGGAGCACGATTCATTGAAGCGAGACGGTCAAACGCTGCACTTTGAGCTCTTCTTGAGCATCCCAGATGCTGCGTTGGGCGCCAGTGTTGATGTTCCCACCCTGCAAGGGAAGGCGAGGGTCAAAATTGAACCGGGCACGCAAAGCGGTAAAGTCCTTCGCTTGAAAGGCAAGGGACTGCCCAGTGTAGACAGCTATGGAACGGGGGATCTATTGATCCATGTACAGGTTTGGACTCCCCGCAGTTTAAGCGCTGAGGAGCGTTCGCTGCTGGAAAAGCTGCGCGAGAGCAAGAATTTTGAGCCCAACCCCAATGCGTCGGACAAAGGCTTTTTTGACCGAATCAAGGATATGTTTTAGGTTTTGCGGAACCGTTTTAACGCAAAGAGCCCGGCTTCGCCGGGCTCTTTGCGTTATATGGGGTGCCCCATTACCGCAACACCGTTACCGCGCCGCGGTAGCGAATCTCTAAACCGTTGATGAGGTAGAAATAGTAGGTTCCAGCAGGAAGGAGCTCGCCGTCTTGGTTTGTACCGCCCCAATCGTTTCTATAGGGATCAGCGCGATACACTTCCGCGCCCCAACGGTTGTAGACGATCAAACGGCACGCGTCCTTGTACTGAACCTCTGCCAGATCCAAGACATCGTTTTTGCCGTCGCCATTGGGCGTTATGGTGTTCATGACCGAATCCAGCGCCGGTTCCGTGTGCTTAGGGAGCCAATAAACAAACACCGTATCCAACCCCAAACATCCTTCCGGGCTGGCCCCAATCACGTAGAATGTGGTGGAATCTAGGCGCATCCACGCTTGAGGAGCCTGTTGACGAGGATTGTTGAAATACACGGCCTTGTCTGCAAACCAGCGGTATCGGGACGCATCTGTGGCCGCCAAGTAAACGGTGTCTCCACGTGCAATTGCGGTGTCCGGTCCTGCGTCTATGTCGAAGGTATAGGCGAAAACCTCCACCGAATCGTACAAGGTGTCCGAACATGTCGCGGAATGCACCACAAGCTTAACCGGATATTTGCCTGGTGCATTGAAATCCACTGGCCCAACGGTCTTACCTGTGGCCATGGGCAAAGAAGCGTCGGGGCCAAAAGTCCAAGAGAACGAGGCATCAACAGGGGTTGTGCCGGTTGCCGTGAACACGAAATCCTGCACGTCCAAACACGGTGTACCCGTGAAGGAAATGGTGTAGTCCGGCGCGTCCAAAATTCGGTACGGAACTACAACGGTATCCGTGCAAACCAATCCCCGGTTGACGATGAAGGTGACGTTGTACCATCCGGTATCCGGGTAAGAGAAGGTAGGCGTCGGCGAATTGGACGTGTCTGAGGTAGTTCCCAATACGCCAAAATCCCAAAAATAATAAAGGGCGCCGGGCGTTTGGGCTTGAAACTGAACGGTACGTCCTCCGCAAAGCAAGGTAGGATCTTCAACCTGGGTTAAAACGTCCGCAACAATGTTGTTGATGCACGCCGTAACGTTGAATTGATAATCCCGACGCACCGTAGTCAGAAGCTGTCCGTTCCGGTACTCACTGACGCAAAGGCCCACCACAAACTGTCCGGTGGTCGTTGGTTTTCCTTCCAAGATTCCCGTCTGAGGATTGAATGTAAATGCACCGGGAAGTGGCTGCGTTGGCGTGTAGGGAGCCACAAAGGTCAACGCATTATACGGAGGTGCTGTGGGCGGGCTGGGTTGGGGATTTCCGCTGCTACCGCCGTTGAAGATGTCGCACAATTCGTAGTAGAGCGAATCACCATCCGATTCCGTAACGGAAACATCCACTTGGGCATTGTCTCCCAAACAAAGAACAATGGGAGGAACGGTAGCGTACGACGGCGATGAATTGCAGGCTACATCGTTGGACGGAATCTGAGCGAAATAGGTATTGCCCCGGGACCCCGGTGAGGTAATGTTGGAAATGGTATTGTTGCGGCAGCACCTTTGGTGAACAATGGTATAGCCTCCATTGATGGGCGGAAGTGTGAACGTGGTGGTGTAATCCGCGTACTCCGTACAAATGTTGGGGGGCGTTGTGAGGCACGGATTTCCCGTTGCCGTACTCACCGCTACCGTTGGGCTTTTGGAAACATTGGATTGCGTCACCAAAGTCCCTGCCGCATTGTACACCGCAATACTAACACTGTTGTCCAATTGCGTGGTTACCGAGCAATCGCGGTAGACGCGTAAGTTTACTTGGTACTGGTTGTTGCCTACACAGGTGTAGGTCAGTTCACCGCCAACCAAGTGCGTAGCATAGACGGTTTCGGCGGAAACCGCCAAAACCACCCACGCCGCAAGCCAACGAAGGGCGCGCACCTTATTCAATTACTTTGACCCACAACTTGCCGTCAAAACGACCGTTGAGGCGGTTGGACTTAACGGCTTCCGCTTCTTCGTAGGACTTGAATTTCAAGATGTACACGTAGTACATGTTGTTGCCCTTGTCTTGGAAGAGCTCGGAAGGAATGCCCTTAGCCTTTAAGCCACCTTGAAGCTTGGTAGCGTTTTCCTTGGTGGAGAAAACTCCAGCCGTCACGTAGAATCCGGGAGATCCTGGAGCCACATTGGCTGCTAAGTTTTCGGCCTTAAAACCTTCCATTGCGCCCGATGCCGGAGCAGATGATCCTGAAGCAGCAGCTGATGCAGTTGTAGTACCGCCTTTTGCCGCATTGGCAGCTGTTTGCTTGGCAACATCAGCAGCAATAGAGGCTTTTTGCTTTTCCAACTCGGCCTTTTGTGAAGTACGGATTTCGTCGCGGAACTCCTCAAACTTCTCGTTGATGAAGTTCTCCTGCTGATCCATCTGCTTGCGCTGGGCATCTTTCAAACGCTTGATTTCCGCCTCCATGCGCTCGCCCGCCTTGTTGTTGCCCAAGCGGTAGGTCAGCATGAACTCGTGCGTAGTGCCCAGTGAAGTTGCGTAGGTGTTGGTAGAGAAATCGTACCCGTATCCTACGGAAATCAACGGAGTCAAATGCACGCCTGCCTGCGCGGTTACCGCGTAGTTGCTGCGGTACATGGCTCCAACATAACCAAACTCCTTCATGTTGAAGAGCGCTCCGGCGTCAACTTGGGCGGGAATGCCCAAACCAACGGCACGAACAGCAACCAACGGCGTCAAAACCATTTTGCCTTTTTGCCATTCGACGTCGTACTGAGCTTGTGCGGTGTAGTGGCGAACCAACTGGTATTGAACCGGTTCGTCGTAGTTCTTGCTGTATGAAATGGCCGGGGCCAAGAGTTGGGGAGCTGAAATTCCCAATCCAAAACCGCTTGCCTGCAAGTGGATTCCGGCGTTCAGGTCCAAGCTACCGCCGTTGTTGGCGGGAATCAAGTAGGGGTCATCGGCGTTTTTTACCCGAATGCTGGCCATGTCCAATGAATTGCTGACGTAGCCCAATCCCAAGCCGAAGGACAGGGAGGTGTTGTCGGCCAATTGAACGTGGTAGGCGTAGTTGCCGTACACCGCAGAACGGTGCACAATGTCCGTGACGTCGTTGTACGCGTACAGGCCAAATCCTACCTTCTCCTTATTCAAAGCGCTGTTGAAGGCCAACATGCTGGTTTCTGGAGCACCTTCAACGCCCATCCATTGCTGGCGGTGCGCAGTGGTGAGGACGGCGCCATCCTTGGCACCGGAACGGGCTGGATTGGTGATTTGTGGTGCAAAAAAGCCCAAAGAATAGAGAGGCAGTTGTTGGGCGCTGGCCGATGCCATTCCCCCAAGTAGTAAGGCTGCAAATAATTTCGTTTTCATACCGAATGGAATCTTGAGTCTGTGAGGAATGGGATTATCGAACCAAGGTTACGGCACCGCGGTACCGAATTTCTTCGTCCTTATTAAGAATGATGTAGTACGTGCCGTTGGGCAATGGGTCTCCGGCGTTGTTGGTACCCGTCCAGCCGTTGACGTAGCGGGTGTCCTCGTACACGGTTGCACCCCAACGGTTCAAAATGGTAATGCCGCAAGAATCCAAACGTACAACCTCCGAAAGGTCCAAGAAATCATTCTTTCCGTCGCCATTGGGGCTGATGAAGTTCTGCACGTTGGACAAATCCACCAACACCGAAGTGGGGTCGAACTGAACAACCATCAAGGTGTCCCGATCAAAGCAACCTTCCGCGGAAAGGACGTCCACATAATAGTAGGTGGTGTCTTGCGTCGGTTGTGTTTGTGCATTGGGGTTGTAGGGGTCGGAAAAATAAACCGGCTTGTCTGCGTACCAGTAGTACATGACTCCGCCTGTTGCGTTGAGCTGCACCACTTCACCGGGCAATACGAGCAAGTCGGGTCCGGCATTGGCGTTGACCGTGAACAACTTGACCAAGACGGTATCGTGCGACAAACAACCGTTGGGACCGGTGGCTTCAACAACATACTTACCCTGAGACTTGGTGAAAAACGAGGTATTCGTCCCTCCTACCAAGTTCCAACTGTAGCTGAGCGCGTTGCCAATAACCGCCAGCTGCGTGGAATCGCCAAAGCATATAAAGGTTGAGTCTGCGGGAACGGTTGCGACGGTTGGAAAGGGAACCACCGTTACTTGAACGGCTGCCGTGGTGTAATCGCAGGCTTCACCCTGCACAATGAGCCGATACTGCGCGTTGCCGGGAACAATTTTTGTAGACGCCGCTAAGGTTGCCAACGTGTCGTTGGGAATGTTCTGCCAGTTTCCGGTGACCGGGTAGCGCACTTGCCACTGGTAGCTCCACACGCCTGGGTTGGACTGAACGTTTGCCGAGAGCAAAGTGCTGTCGTTGGGGCAAATGCTCAAACTTGGCGCTCCCTGACCCGGCCAAGATTTATTCACAACGAACACATCGGGAATGGTGTCGACAAACAACCACATGTAGCCAGACGTATCCGGACAACCGCCAGGATTCCAGATGGTAACCAATCGGTAAGCTCCAGATCTGGCCGTCTTGTACCCCACCTGTGTGGCACCCGCAATGGCGCGCGGGAAAGCCTGACTGAATAGGCCTATTGAATCCCGAATCCATTGGTAACCAATAGTGGTCATGGGCATCGAGGGAATGGGGCCCGTCAAGATAATGGTGTCCGTTTCGCAAAAAGCAAGGGAGTCGATGGTGGTGTTCTTGTCCCGAATGACTAGGGTCGGAAGATTGGAATGAGAGATGTCCGACACCGGGGAGAACTGGTTCACGATGGTGTCTTTACTGGTGGAAAAGCAGGCACCGTTGCTCACTTTAACCGAATATACGCCGGACTGAAAAACGTTTAAGGTAGACTGGGTTTTTCCACCAATGGGATTGCCGCTTTCCAACCACTGGTAACCGGCTAGTCCTGGGGTAGCGCTCAATACAGCCGTGTCGCCATCGCAAAAACCCCAATCGTTGGGTAGAGCGGTGTGGCGGTTGATGAAGGCATTGGCGATGGTGGTGATGTTTGCGGTAGGCGAAACGTTCACGGCCATGACAATGGTATCGGAGAACGCAACCGGATTCGTGCCGCGGACGCGCAACGAATAAAAATTGTTGTTCACAATGGATTTTGGGATGACCACCTTAAACGTCTTGGCTCCCGCACCAATGGTATCCATAACGGTACCGCTGGTGGTTGGTGACCAGGCCACAATCGGGAGCACAATGGGGGAAGAAAACGAAACCGCCGGAGGCAATCCCTGAGCGATTTGAACCACAAACTTGTTCCCAATACCAAAACCAGGGGCTCCAACGGTCATGGCCACG
>CANHXZ010000028.1 GCA_947464785.1 Flavobacteriales bacterium
TCACGCTGACCAAATAGCTTTTCTGCTGTCCTTGGGACCCCACCTTTTTGAGCGGATGCCCGTTGAGCGTAAATACCAAATCGTCTTTGTGCAATCCGGTGGTGGTGTACTGCACCACGCGATCTCGGGCCAAAGAATCCCGCAGCAATTGATCCAGGGGTGCGTTGTTGAGGTCCGACTCGTAGGTCCAGTCTACAGCCTCTTGTCCCCCGGACAAAAGGGAGTAAAAACGTTGGAGCTCCGGAGCAAAAGCTGTTGTGAAGGCCAATCGCGCCGCGTGCAGTTCCGGAGCAAGCGAACAGAGTTGGTCGTCGTAGAGCGCCAGCTGCTCCGCGGAAAAAACCCGATTGGCTGCAAAATACTTGAGCAAGGCGTTGCGCTGCTGCACCACCCGCTGGTACTGGAGGAGTCGGTCCAAATAGACGCGGTCGCCTTGGGCCACCATGCCGTCCAAAAACTTCCGACGCAGCGCACTGCCTTCGGACAGCAAATCGCGATCGGAGGGCGATATGACCACCACCGGGAACCGGCCGATGTGGTCCGACAACCGAGCATACTCGGAATCGTCCACTCGAAAGGACTTCTTTTGGCCGGGCTGAACGGCACAATGCACCTTGACCGGGCCGTCATCGGATCGAAACATGCCGCGGATGGCAAAAAAAGACTCGCCGTGGCGAACGTGGTCCGCGTCCGTGGTATGAAAGTAACTTTTGGTGGTGCAGAGGTAGTAGATGGCGTCCAACACATTGGTCTTACCCGCTCCGTTTTTGCCCACAAAGGCATTGAGTCCCGGTGAAAAATCCACCTGCAAATCCGCATGATTTTTGAAATTCAGCAGATGAAGGTGATCCAAAACTGTGTCGCGCATGTTGCAAAAGTCGTAACTTTGCGCCCATTGAAGAAATAGCCCCCATGGCAAACAACGAATTTGATCTCCTAAACGAGCCGGTAAAGGCCGTAGAAGTTGGATACAACCGCATCGAATCTTTTGTAGAAAAGAACAAGCGGAACTTGCTCATTGGCGGCGGAGCCGTTGTGGGCGTGGTTCTCCTGACTTTGGGCTACAAGGAATTGATCCAAAAGCCCATGGAAGTTGAGGCGCAAGAAGCGCTGTACAAGGCACAAAATTTATTTGCAGCAGACTCGGTAAAGTCTGCCCTCAACGGCAATGCGGAGGTCTTGGGCTTCTTGGACATCGCGGACGAGTACGGTTGGACTAAGGCAGGGAATTTGGCGAACTACTACGCCGGAATTTGCTACTTGGACTTGGGCCAACCGCAAGAGGCCATTGAATCCATGGAGTCTTTTTCCAGCAACGACGGTTTGTTGGAAGCCAACAAATGGGGCAGCATCGCGGATGCCTTCATCGAGTTGAAACAACCTGAGGAAGCCCTGAGCTACTACTTGAAAGCCGCCAAAATTGCGGACAACGAGTTGCAGACGCCTTTCTTTTTGAAAAAGGCTGCCCTTACGGCAGAAATGCAAGAAGACTTCGAACAGGCGCTTGATCTTTTTGAGCAAATCAAAAAGGACTACAGCCAGTCTGCGGAAGGCTACGAGGCCGCTCGTGACATTGCTTACTGCAAGGCGAAACTGGGTCAAGAGTAAGATGGCGACGGCCGAACAGCCGTACGCTGCACTGGACCTCAGCGGCGTACCCTCCGCACAGGGCATGCGCTTTGCGCTGGTCGTGAGCGAGTGGAACGCGGACATCACGGATGCCCTGTACTCCGGAGCACAAAGTACGTTGTTGGCTTTGGGCGCTAAGGAAGAGGACGTCATTCGCTACAACGTACCGGGAGCTTTTGAATTGATTTACGCCGGACGCACCCTGCTCCACCAAATCGATTTTTTTGACGCAATTATTGTGATTGGCAGCATCATTGAGGGCGAAACGGCCCACTTTGATTACGTGTGTCAAGGGGTTACCCAGGGCATTGCGCAGTTAAATACTTTGGGCAAGGCTCCGGTCGTATTTTGTGTGCTTACGGACCGCAACAAGCAGCAAAGCTTGGACCGTGCGGGCGGTAAGTACGGAAACAAGGGCGTTGAAGCCGCGGTAGCCGCCGTGAAAATGGCTCATTTTTAGAAAAGACGCATTCATTTCCGAATCCGGCCCATGCCGGTCTGCCAGCCCCTCCCTATCTTTGGGTACCAAACCTTTTTTTATGGATCCCCAAGCTTTAGCACGTGCCCAAGAATGGCTGAACAGTGAACTGGACCCGTCCGATCGGCAGGAAATCGAACGCTTGATGGCGAAGGATCCGGAGGCCTTGGAAGAAGCTTTCTACCGCGAACTGGAATTTGGCACCGGCGGCTTGCGCGGCATCATGCGTTTGGGCTCCAACGGCATCAACCGCTACACGCTGGGGTTGGCCACGCAAGGGTTGGCCACGTATTTATCCTCGGTTTTTTCCGGACAGAAACTGCGCGTGGCCATTGCTTACGATTCCAGAAACAACAGCGCATCACTCGCGAAATCGGTTGCGGAGGTCTTGGCGGCCAACGGAATAGAGGTTCACTTGGCGGAAGAACTCCGCCCCACTCCCTGGCTGAGCTTTGCCGTGCGTCGCATGAACGCGCATGCAGGAATCGTTCTGACGGCATCGCACAACCCCAAAGAATACAACGGGTACAAAGTTTATTGGTCCGACGGCGGCCAATTGATCCCTCCCCACGACCAGGCCTTGTTGGAACAAGTACGTTCCACGCGTTTGGAAGACGTGCGCTGGAGCGGTGGAACGGGTTCAGTTTTGCCTTTGGGCGCTGAAATGGACGAGGCCTACCTTCAGGCGTTGCAAACCGTTCGGTGGTCCGACGCGGGTAAACGGGATTTGCGCATTGTGTTTACGTCGCTCCACGGAACCTCCATCACGTTGTTGCCGCAAGCTTTGGAGCGCAGCGGCTTTACCCAAGTGGATTTGGTGGAAGCGCAGGCCCAGCCAGACGGGAACTTTCCCACCGTTCACTCCCCCAACCCGGAAGAACCGGCCGCACTGGCTTTGGCCGTTGAACAAGCGCAAAATTCGCAGGCGGATTTGGTGGTGGGCTGCGACCCAGACACGGACCGCGTGGGATTGGCCGTCCCAAAACCGGACGGCTGGTGGGTATTGCTCAACGGCAACGAAACGGCTGCGGTTTTGGTGGACTACGTTCTGGCGCAGCACCGTGCGGCGGGAACCCTCCCGAACCATGCATTTGTGGCGCGAACCATCGTCACCACCCCGTTGCTGGACGCCATTGCGGCGCGGTACGGGGTTGCTGTAGAAGTTTGCTTGACGGGCTTCAAATGGATCGCGGATTTGATCGAACGCTACCAAGGCCAAAAGCAATTCTTGGTGGGCGGCGAAGAGAGCTACGGGTATCTAATTGGCGACTTTGTTCGGGACAAGGATGCCGTTTCCGCGGCTGTTGTTTTGGCGGAAGCCGCTGCGTGGCACAAAGCGCAGGGCAGAAGTTTTTACGAACAACTGCAACTACTGTATGCGGAACACGGAATGTATCGGGAAAAACTGGTTTCCATCACGCGGCAAGGTCGCGCTGGAGCGGAGGCCATTGCGGCGAGCATGCGTCGATTCCGGGAAACGCCCATGCGCCAAATCGCCGGCGTTGCGGTTGCTGCCCTGTCCGACTACAAGACGCAAACGCGCACCAACTACGCCACGGGGTTGATCGAACCCTTGGACCTCCCCTCTTCCGACGTACTTCAATGGCACATGAGCAACGGGGACGTCTTGACGGCGCGGCCGTCGGGTACCGAACCCAAAATCAAATTTTACTTCTGTGCGGTGGGCGACGGCGGTGAAGACCGACTTTCCGCCTACGCCAACGAATTTTCACACGCATGAACTACCCGATGAACCCCATCCTTCGCTGGAGAACCGCGGCCTTACTCTGTGCAGGGGTTGCGGCTTTTTCCAGCTCAGCGCTGGCTCAAGACGCGCTACGGTACCGAGGAGTGCTGCAACTGAACGACAGCATTTCTTTGCCGTTTCACTGGACGTGGAGCCAGGCCGAAGGAGCCCCAGCCGTTTTGTTCAATGCGGACGAGCGCATTTCCATGCATCCGGAAGAGCCGATTGGCGATTCCATGGTCTTCTCCTTCCCCGTATTTAACAACGCATTTCACCTGGCCGTTGCGGACAACGGACGAGTTCTGCGCGGCTACTGGGTTCGGTACGACGCCGGAAACCAGCGTTATCCTTTGGAACTCCGCCAAGACGACGGCGAGCGTTTTCCCGGGGATCACGCCGAAGGATATCCGGCAGTGGTGCGACCCCGCTACCAATTGAACCTGGAATCCGACGCGGCAACTCCAACCCCCGCGGTATGGGAATTGGACCGCGTGAGCATCAACGGGTTTTACGGCAGTATTTTGACGGAATCGGGCGACTACCGCTTTTTGCAGGGAAATGTTGTGAATAAAACCCTGTGGATGAGCACCTTTGACGGCATACACGCCTACGTTTTCAAAGCACAAATTGCGCGCGACGGTTCCCTGAGCGGGCATCATTTTAGCGGTAAGAAATACGCCGCACCATTTACCGCACAACCCAGCGAAACGTTTGCGCTGCGGGACCCGGAGTCCATTGCGCGGATGAAGCCGGGTGCGCGCATCAACGCAGTGCTTCCGGAATGGAACAGCGGAATACCGACTGACCTGGGCGGCCTCATCCAAGGAAAAGTAGCAGTTATTCAAATCATGGGCTCGTGGTGCCCCAATTGCATGGACGAAACCCGGATGATGGTGGATTTTCACCGCAACTGGGCGCCGAAGGGGGTTGAATTTGTGGCCGTGGCTTTTGAACGTTCCGCCAACTTGGGCGAAGCAAAAATTCCCCTTGGAAAATGCGTTCGGGACTTGCAAATCCCCTACCCCGTTTTGTTTGGCGGCAAAATTGGCGCCGTGGGGGCGTTATTCCCAGACCTAGAGCAATTTGGCGGATACCCAACCACCTTGTTTGTGGACAAAAAAGGCACGGTTCGGGTGGTCTCCACCGGATTTTACGGGCCCGGAACACGAAAGCATATGGAACTCCGGGATCGGCAATGGGCCCTTCTGGCTAAATTGGTGAGCGAGTGAGTAAGCGCAAAAAGAACAACCCAACCTCTGTTTTCGCGCCCCTCTTTCGGCAGTTGAAGCAGCGCCCGCCCCGGGATTTAGACACCGTGGTGCACACCGCGCATCGGCAAGCTTTTGCCAAAATCAATTGCCTGGATTGTGCCCAGTGCTGCAAAACCACCGGACCGCTGTGGATCGATAAAGACGTCGAGCGCGTAGCCAAGCGCTTGCGGATGAAAGCGGTCGATTTTTTCAAGACGTACTTGCGGGTGGACGACGACGGCGACACCGTGCTTCAGCAGGTTCCGTGCGCTTTTTTGGCGGCGAACAACGAGTGCACCATTTACGACGACCGACCCAAGGCCTGCCGGGAGTTTCCGCACACGGACCGCCCCAAACAAGCCCAAATTTTGGAACTTACGGAACGAAATGCGGAGGTGTGTCCGGCCGTGGTGCACATTGCAGAAAAGTTGGAGACGGTTTACCGACGGTTGGACCCACCCGCTCGATAGATAAATCCTTACCCGCGATGGGTAAAATCGATGACGTTTGGCTCCCAATGCGCCGGTTTCTTCCCGATATTGGACCCTATGAAAAAGCTATTCGCGGGTCTTTTGGTCCTTAGCTCGTTTGTGTCCGTAGGTCAACGAGTTCATTTTCAATCAGGTACTTATGTACTAACGACTCAAAAAGAGTCCATCGCAACCGCGGATGCGGACGAAAAAGAGGCCCAAAACATGTACCGCGTGGTGGCGTTTGACCGGGTTTTGACCGACGCGGAAAAAGGAGCATGGCAAAAAGCTGGTTGGGAACTGGTTGGCTACCTGCCGGACCGCGCCTATTTGCTGCGCGGAATTCCCGGTCGCGTGAAAGCGGCGGCAGAACCCCAAGCGGTGGCCTGGTCTCGTCTGTCGGCAGAAATGAAGTTGACGCAGTTGCTTTCCAACGGAAACGTCCCCGATTATGTGGAGGTTCGGGACCGTTGGGAGGTTTTGTTTTTGTTGGCGGACACTCGTTCTGCCTTGCGTTTTGAACAGCAACTTTCGGGCTCGTCCGTCGCCCAAGTTGTGCGGATTGAAACCGACGAGCCCCAAGTGGTTCGTGTTCAGGTGATCCCCCAAGCACTGCGCGCTTTAGCGGCACACCCTGCGGTTCAGTTTGTGCAGCAAAAAGAAGCCCCAGCGGAGCCGGAAAACAATGTGGGACGTAAAAACCACCGCACCAATGCCATCCAAAACGAGTACACCGGCGGCCGCGCGTACGATGGAACTGGAGTGGTTGTTGGACACGGCGACGACGGAGACATAGGACCGCACGTGGATTTCACCGGTCGTATTTTGGCCAATTATTCCAATGCCTCGCAGGGCAACCACGGGGACCACGTAGCCGGCACCATTCTGGGGGGCGGAAACAAAGATCCGCGCGGACGGGGAAATGCACCGGGCGCTGATTTGGTCTATTATTCGTACCCGGGCAACCTCACGCAGGTAGACAACCACTACGGGCTTCACGCCGTTCGCGTCACCAATTCGTCGTATTCCGACGGTTGCAACGCGGGGTACACGATGAACACCCGAACCATGGACCAAGACATCCGCCAAAACAAAAAATTGATGCACGTCTTCTCCGCCGGGAACAACGGTACCGCCAACTGCAACTACGGAGCCGGAGCGGGCTGGGGAAACATTACGGGGGGACACAAACAGGGTAAAAACATTATTGCCGTAGCTAATTTGGACGGCAACGACGCCATTGCAGCCAGCAGCAGCCGCGGTCCGGCCCACGACGGTCGGATCAAACCGGAGGTTGCCGCGCTCGGAACTAACGTTTTCTCCACCATTGAAAACCACAGCTACGCTTCCTTTACCGGCACGTCCATGGCGTGTCCTGGAACGGCAGGCACATTGGCCACCCTGTACCACGCTTATCGGTCCACCCACATCGGACAAGATCCCGACGGAGGATTGGTCAAGGCCATCGTGATGAACACCGCGGATGATTTGGGCAATGCTGGACCGGACTTTTTGTACGGGTACGGACGGGTGAATGCGTTGCGCGCAGCACGGGCCATCGAACAGAACCGATTTATGATTGACTCACTGGGCGCTGGGCAAACCGACACCCTGAACCTCACCGTACCGGCCAACACCAAGGAGCTTCGCGTGCTGGTGTACTGGACGGATCCCGAAGCCCTGGCCAACGCCGGGCGCGCACTGGTGAACAACTTGAATTTTCGCTTGGTTCGCGACGGTCAATTCTGGCTGCCTTGGGTACTCAATCCCAACAAAAATGTGGCCAGCTTGAACGCTGCGGCTGTTCGCGCGGTGGACTCCCTCAACAACGTAGAGCAGGTGACTTTGGCAGATCCACTGGCCGGACCCTACAAGATTTTGGTCAACGGTTTCAACGTTCCTCAAGGACCGCAGAAGTACTACGTGGTGTACGAATTTGTTCCGGATTACGTGGAACTGACCTACCCCATGGGCGGCGAGGCCGTGGTGCCCGGCTCCAACGAGTCCATTCGCTGGGACGCGTCGGCTGGAACGACTCCGTTCACCTTGGAATGGAGCTCCAATGGCGGTGCCTCTTGGTCGTTTGCCGGCACGGCGCCAGCAGCAGCTCGGTCTGCCAACTGGAGCGTACCCACCACCCCACGGGAGATTTGCGGTTGCGCATTGTTCGCGGAACGCAATCGGACGAAACCAATGCCCCCCTCAAAAACATCGCGGTGCCCGCGGCGTTGACGGTGGCTTGGATGTGTCCAGACTCCACCAAACTGTCCTGGAATACGGTTCCGGGTGCGTCGGCCTACACCGTTTATCGTTTGGGTGCGCGGGACATGGATTCCTTGACTACCGTGGTGGCCCCTACCCTAACCGTGGTTATGCCCGCCGTCCAAAACACCTGGTTTGCCGTGGCCGCCGTGACCAACAACGGCCGTGCCGGTGGACGTTGCATCGCCATTGAAAAAGGAACCACCTTAAGCGGTTGCATCGTTGAGAAGGACGCCTCGGTTCAATCCATTACCGCACCCATTGCCGGACAGTTTCCGTCGTGCCAGCCCACGGGCAGCCTCAACGTGCAATTTGTTTGGAAAAACGCCGGAACGGACACGCTGACGACGGTGCCTTTTGCTTTTCGATTGAACAACGGAGCGCCCGTTTCCCAGACGGTATCGGGAACGTTTCTTCCGGGTTTCCAAGGGCCCATTTCCTTTACCGTTCCGGCCAATGCCGGCGCCGTAGGAACCTATACCCTGGCCGTCTACAGCTCGCTGGCAGGAGACCAAAACCGCTACAACGACACCGCCAAGGTGGTTTTCAGTGTAGTGGCCTCCGGCGCAGTGGCAACTTTGCCCTACGTGCAGAATTTTGACGCCTTCACCAATTGTGCTACCGCCTCCAACTGCGCCAGCACCGTGTGCGCCTTGGGCGGAGGGCTGACCAACGCTCCCAACGGCGCGGTGGACGGAATCGATTGGCGCGTTCACAACGGCACCACGCCCACCGCCAACACGGGCCCCAACGGTGACCACACCACCGGCAACGGCAAATACCTGTATTTGGAATCCAGCAATTGCTTCAACCAAGTGGCCCATTTGCTGCTTCCCTGCGTGAATTTGGCCAACAGTACTTTACCCGAATTAAGCGTTTGGGTGAATATGAACGGCGCGAGCATTGGAACCTTTGCCATCGATGTTTTGGTGGACAACGTTTGGATTTTGAATGCGGTGCCGCCCAAATCCGGCCCACAAGGAGCCAGCTGGTTTCAAGTGAAGGCTTCTTTGGCCAACTACGTGGGCAAAGTGGTTCAAATTCGGCTGCGCGGAACCACGGGCGCAACGGGATCTTCGGACCTTGCTCTGGACGACATCTCCATTCAGGAGATTACCGCCGCTCCTGTGGCGTCCTTCGGTGCTGCCCCTTCAAATGCATGCCCGGGACAAACGATCACCTTGACTGACGCCAGCACCAACGGTTCGCTTTCGCGTGTTTGGCGCATCCAGCCCAGCGGTGCGGTATTCGTCAATGGAACGGATTCCACTTCGGCTGTAGCAAAAATTCAATTGAACGCCGTGGGCGTTTACGCCGTAACCCTGCGCGTTACCAACCCGTTTGGATCAGACACCACCGCGGTTTCCAACGCAATCACCATCAGCAACGGTGCCCTCTTGCCTTTGGCGCAAAACTTCAACAGCGTTTGGGTACCGTCGGGTTGGTCCTTGGGCAATCCGGACAACGGAACCACGTGGGACCGCGTGAATGTGGTGAACCGCGACGGCACTTCCAGCCAAGCCGCTCGTTTGGACAACTACAACTACAACGCCCCTCTGGCGGAGGACTACCTCGTCACGCCCACCCTCAATGTTCAAGGCGCTGCCGGAAGAATGACTTTTGACGTAGCCTACGCGCCGTACAGCGCCAGCTACCCCGACGGTCTTCGCGTGGACCTCTCCACGGACTGCGGCCAAACATGGATCCCTTCTGGGTACGCAAAACCGTGGAATATATTGGCCACAACGGCCGCATCAACGTCTGCGTTCACCCCCAACAATGCCGCCCAATGGCGGGTAGACACCGTTAACTTCCCGGCCAACTTGACCTCGGTTGCGTTCCGATTTGCCAGCATCAACGGCTACGGAAACAACCTGTATGTGGACAACGTCAACATCGTTTTGAATACGGCCGTAGCGCCCGTGGCGAACATTGCACCCGTCAACGGCACGGTCTGTTTGGCGGTAAACAAAAACTATTCGGCACAAAACGTGGTTTCCACCAGCACGTATTCGTGGAATTTTGGACCCAACGCCGCCCCTTCGGTGGCCTCCGGCCCGGGCCCCCACTCCGTGATGTACGTCATGCCCGGTGCGCAGAATGTAGTGTTAACAGTCACCAACAGCGTGGGTACCGACGTGGATACCTTGGCCCTCAATGTTCCGGCCCCGCTGGTACCTCAATACAGCTACGCTTCGAACTTTGGGCAGCAAACGGTGGATTTCACGGACCTGACTGCGCAACCCACCACCTCACGGTTGTGGACTTTTTCCGACGGCACCACCAGTGCCTTGGCGTCACTCACCAAACCTTTCCCCAGCACGGGAGGAACCTTCACGGTGCAACTGCGCGTAACGGATGCCTGTGGTCCCGTGGACACCAGTTTCACGGTGTACGTGAGCGGTGTCGGATTGGGTGAAGACGGTTTGGCTCTTTGGGCGGTCCCCAACCCAACGACCGGTTGGGTACGTTGGGAGAGCAACGGGTTGTCCGTCCTTTCCTGGAAAGCGGTGGACCAACTCGGACGTGTGGTGCGCGTGTCCGGCTCCGAGGAGCTGACGCGGGTGGACCTCTCCCAAGTTCCTGCTGGCCTCTACACCTTGGAGGCGATCACGGACCGAGGAGCGGTTTCTGTGCGGGTTCAGGTGATGCCGCACTAGATTAGAGGCCGGCTCGAACCGCGGTTCGAGCGGAAATTAAAAAGGCCCGCGGCGCTCTGCGCCGCGGGCCTTTTACATTTTGCCCAAAATCCCGCGCTTAAGCCGTCCGACGCGAAAACACCGCCAACAGCAGGAACGCCAAACCGCCGTTCAACAAAATCAACTCAAAACCAAAGGTATACCCCCACCACAACGGAGCTTGGGATTGAATCCAATACGTGAGAAGGGGCGATGCCAATGCCGCAACCGGAGGCGCCCAATGCCGAATCCCGCGACGCGTAAACAGGGCAAAGGCAAACAAGCCCAAGAGCGGACCGTAGGTATAGCCGGCGGCCTTGAACACCCCGTTGACCACGCTGTCGTTGGAAAGGGATTGGAACAACACTATGACCACGGCCATGGCAACCGTCGTGCCCACGTGGACCCAGCGTCGGGTTCTGACCGCTTGCTCCTCCGGCATCCGATCCACTTCCAGAATATCCACGCTGAAGGAGGTTGTGAGTGCCGCCAAGGCAGAATCTGCACTGGAATAGGCCGCAGCAATCAATCCGATGACGAAGATTCCGGCAGCTAAGGGGGGTAAATAACCGGCCAACGCCACCGTCGGATAAAGCGAATCACCGCGCGCCGCAATGCCCTCCGCAACGGCGTAATCGTTCAATAAAATACCCAAAAACAAAAAGAGCACATTGACGCCAATGAGCACCACGCTGAACCAAAGCATGTTCTTTTGCGCCTCCGGCAACGAACGGCAAGTCAAGTTCTTTTGCATCATGTCTTGATCCAAACCGGTCATGGCAATGGTGATGAAAATCCCGGCCACAAACTGCTTCCAGAAATAAGTTGGCTCGCTGGGGTTGTCAAAAAAGAATACGCGCCCCAACGGATTTTCGCTCCAATAACCCACAAGCGATTGACCGTCGGGTACCACAGCGGGGTAAAGCAAAAGCACCGTCCAGATCACCGCGGCCAAAAGAAATAAGGTTTGCAACGTGTCGGTCCAAACGATGGTTTTGATTCCGCCTTTGTAGGTGTACACCCAAATGAGTAAAAGCGTCACCGCAGTAGTGGCCCAAAACGGCCAACCGATGGAGTCGAAAACGGATTTTTGCAATACCAGTGCCACCAAAAACAACCGGAAGGCAGACCCCACCATTCGGCTGACCAAGAAGAGCCATGCACCCGTTTTGTAGGCACTTCGTCCAAAGCGTTCCTCCAAATAACTGTAAATGGTGATGCGCTGAACGCGGTAATAGACGGGCAGCAAGCCATAAGCGACCACCAAATAGCCCACAAAATAGCCCAAGACCATTTGCAAATAACTCAATGCGGTGGTGCCGACGCTGCCTGGAATCGAAACAAAAGTCACGCCACTCAGCGATGCTCCAATCATTCCAAAACTGACCACATACCACGGAGATTGCCGGTTTCCGGTGAAAAAAGCAGTGTTCGTGGAGGTTTTGGTAGTCCAACGTGCAACAATAATGAGGAGGCCAAAATACGCGGCCATCAACCCAGCAATCCAATGTGGTTCCATCCTGCAAAGATTCCTATTTTTGGGGTTCCATGGAAATCCCCTCCCAACCTTTTGAGCGTGCTGTTGCAGAATTGGCCAAATTGCCCGGTTTAGGCCGGCGTTCCGCCTTGCGCATGGCCCTGCACCTCCACCGCAGAGGGGCCGCCCCCACGCTGTTGTTGGCGGAAGCCTTGCGCGGTTTGGCGGAAGACGTGCACTTGTGTGCCCAATGCCACAGTTTAGCGGAGGCAAACATCTGCGCCATCTGCGCCAACCCGGTTCGAAACAACGGACAAATTTGTGTGGTGGAAGACCTTCGCGACGTCTTGGCCTTGGAAAATACACAAGCCTTCAACGGGCGCTACCACGTATTGGGCGGATTGATCAGCCCCATGGACGGGGTGGGTCCCAACGACCTGAACACAACCTCCTTGCTGGATCGCGCTCAGGAGGCCTCTGAGGTCGTTTTTGCTTTGAGTGCAACCCTGGAGGGTGACACCACTGCGTACTATTTATTCAAAAAATTAGAGCATTTGGGCGTCAAAATCACGGCCATAGCGCGTGGACTCCCCATGGGAGATGCTTTGGAATACGCAGACGAAGTGACCTTGAGCCGGTCCATGGACCAGCGCGTTCCCTACGAACAAACCCTGAAAAACCGCGGATGAGCACTGCCTTGCCGTCCGTAACCGTGGTGGTGGTGTCCTACAACGCCAAGGCGTGGTTGGACCAAACTCTGAAGGCCGCCCTGCGGTCCTTAGAAGGACTAAACGGTGAACTGTGGGTGGTGGACAACGCCTCCCCGGACGGCAGTGCCGAGTGGGTGCAAACGCATTTTCCCACGGTTCGGTGCATTGCCAACGCCCACAACCCGGGTTTTGGCACCGCCAACAACCAGGTGCTGCACCACCTCACCACCGATACGGCTTTGGTGTTGAATCCAGACACCCTGTTGACGCCGGAAAATTTGCGAACCGCACTGAGGTGGATGCAATCGGACCCCACCATTGGATCGCTGGGGTGCCGCATGATCGACGGTTCGGGTTCGTTTTTGCCCGAAAGCAAACGCGGTCTTCCCACCCCGGTGGTGGCCTTGGCCAAATTAACCGGTTTGCATCGGTTGTTTCCCCGCCACTCGGTCTTGGGCCGCTACTACTGGAATTTTCTTCGACCGGAAGAAAACGGACCGGTGGAAATCCACTGCGGCGCGTACATGCTCGTACGGAAAGAGGCCGTCGAGGCTACCGGCGGCTTTGACGAATCGTTCTTCATGTACGGGGAAGACATAGACTGGTCGTACCGCATGCTTCAAGCCGGATACACCAACGTTTACATGGGGTCCGAACCGATGGTGCACTTCAAAGGTGAATCCACCAAAAAAGGCAGCCTCAACTACGTCCGGGTTTTTTACGAGGCCATGGTGGTCTTTGCCAAAAAACACTTTGCTCCCCAAGCGGCCGTTGGATTTGAGGCGCTCATTGGTGCGGGCATCTTTGCGCGGGCTGCGTTGTCCGTGGCGAAACGTGCAGCACACCGGTGGCGTTGGCCGTTGCTGGACGCTGCCGCTACGTGGCTGGCTCTGGCCGGCTGGACGCGCTACTGGGAACAAAACCACCGCTACATCCAGGGCGGTTCGTATCCGGATTCGTACTGGTATTTTTTTGCGCCCGCCTTGGTGTTGGTTTGCATCGCTGCGCGCGCCGCCGTGGACGGCTACCGAAGACCCAGCCGCATTACCCCCCTGGCAACCGGTTTGTTTTTGGGGCTTGGGGTGGCACTCGCCGGCTACGCCCTCCTGCCGGAGGACCTTCGTTTTTCGCGTGCCTTGGTGGTGTTGGGCACCGCTTCCTCCGCCCTTTTGGCCTTGTTCTTCCGTACCGTGGCCAGTTTGTTGGGCTGGGGTGGCATCAATTGGATTCAATTGCAGCAAAGGCGGATTGTGCACGTACGGAATCTTGCGGCCGCTCATCAAAACACAGACCCCTTCAAAATCGCCCACGGTCCCATCCCGCAGGCCCAATGGACGGTGGGGATGAACGAACTGCCGGACGCTGTGGTGGCTTTGGGCATTACCGAAATCCAGTTTTATCCCGACGAATTGGATTTGACGCAAGTGGTTCGCTTTATGGCCGAACACCCCCATAAAAGCTACCGCTTTGCGTATCCGGACCGCGGTTGGGTGCTGGCTTCGGACTCCAAAGATCTTCAGGGAATTCAAACCGATGAGTCCGCAACCGGTTTGTTGGACCCCGCCAATCGGCGCAGAAAACGTCAGTTTGACGGAGCAGTAGCTTTGGTTTTGTTGCCGTTTTGGCCACTCCTCTGGCTGCACCCCAACACCCGGCCAGCCGCACGGGGATGGCTCGGTGTTGTCTGGGGGGGGAAATCTTGGGTTGGCTCCGTGGATGCCGTATTCCGACCGTATCCCCAACAAGATGAATCGTCGACTTCCTTGCCCGACTCCCCCGAAGAGGTCTACCAAAAACACTGGGACGTTCAAGTGGATCTCGCAATCCTGTTGCGCGCCTTGCGTGGGAAACGCGCTTGATTGCGTACCTTTGCGCCACAACCCTTGACCCATGGCTCAGTACGAATTGCTCTTGCCCAAGATGGGCGAATCCGTTGCCGAAGCAACCATTACCCAATGGCTGAAACAACCCGGTGACTCCATCGCCATGGACGAATCCGTCCTGACCATCGCTACCGACAAAGTTGACTCCGATGTCCCGTCTCCGGTGGCCGGAACCTTGGTCAAGTGGTTGTACGAGGTGAACGACGTGGTTCAAGTGGGCCAAGCTCTGGCACTCGTAGAAACAGAATCAGGTTCTGCTGCTGCCGCGCCGGCTGCAGCCGCTGCACCTCAAGCTTCTGCTTCATCCGCTGCAGCACCCACCCCTGCTGCGAACGCCCCGGAAGCAGTACCCTTTGTACCAGCCACCGAAGCCCTGCCCGTGGGTCGTACTTCATCGGGCCGTTTCTACTCGCCTTTGGTGCGCAGCATTGCCGCTAAAGAAGGTTTGGGCGCCGCGGAATTGGATCAAATTCCCGGCAGCGGTGCGGAAGGTCGCGTGAACAAGGCAGACCTCCTGGCCTACTTGGCGAACCGAGGTTCTGCGCCAGCCCCCGCTGCGCCTGCCGTTGCTGCTCCTGCTGCAGCAGCCGCTTCCAGTTCGGCCCCAAAAACGTCCAGCTACAGCCCGCAAGAAGGCGACGAAATCATCGAAATGGACCGGATGCGCAAGCTCATTGCGGACCACATGGTGATGAGCAAATCCACCTCCCCCCACGTCACCAGTTTCGTGGAAGCCGACGTCACCAACTTGGTTCGCTGGCGGGACAAAGTGAAGCATGCATTTGAAAAGCGTGAGGGCGAAAAAATCACCTTCACCCCCATCTTCATCGAAGCAGTTGCGCGGGCCATCAAGGATTTCCCCATGATCA
>CANHXZ010000029.1 GCA_947464785.1 Flavobacteriales bacterium
ACCGACGGCCTGGTGAATCAGGGTTTGGCCGTTTCCGGCGTTGAGGTCAGTGCCCTTTTCCGCGAAGAGGCGCATGGCGTCAAGATTTCCTTCCGCAGCAAAGGAGAGCGGGACGTCAACGCTTTTTCCCGCGAATATTTTGGCGGCGGGGGGCACCGCAACGCGGCCGGCGGTTACGTGGAGGGATCCCTTGCGGACGCTTTGGATCGTTTGCGTCGCACGTCCAAAGGATGGTTGACCGCACTGATGCTAATGGGGATGGTAGCCACCTCGGCGTGCCAGCGGCGCGAGCCCGATTCCGTTCCCGGTGGGACGGCCCAGCCCTTGAGTGGCGAGGAAGATTTGATTCAGCAGCATCGGGATCAGTTGACCTCCGAACGCAAGGCCATTGATGCTTTTGTGGCCGAACGCGGCTGGACGGTTCAAACGGGAGGCACCGGCTGGCGGATGTGGCGCGTGGAATCCGGCACGGGAAGCCAACTCCAAACGGGGGACGGCGTGGAACTGACGGCCCAAGCAACAGACTTGCGCCGAAAAACTTTTTACACGTACCGCGCCGATGCTCCTTTGTCGTTTCGGGTAGGCCGAGACAACGTGGGGGAAATTGGACTGCACGAAGTGTTGCTTCAGTCCCGCCGGGGCGACAGCTTGGTGGTCATCCTGCCGGCGCACTTGGCCCACGGGGTTGCAGGAGATTTAGGCAAGATTCCACCAATGAGTCCCGTCGTTTATTACCTTCGCGTTCGCTGATTGCGGCGTGGTCTGGTTTTTGTACCGACTCGCCTCAGTTTCTTGCTCTTTCTTTAATTTTTGATGTATGAAAAAACAGTTTTTTGCTTGGTTTTTAGCAGCCTCCACGGCGCTGGCCGGCACGGCTTGTCAGGCCAAGGGCACCGTTTCCGTGAACGGTGAAAAAGTCGAGTTGAACGACGGCATGTATGCCCTGTTCCAATCCAGTAAAGGAGATATCCTGGTGCGTTTGGAATACCAGAAGGTTCCTTTGACCGTGGCCAACTTTGTTGCTTTGGCAGAAGGAAAACACCCGTTGGTGGCCGTTCGCAAAAACCAACCTTTTTACGACGGACTTATTTTCCACCGCTGCATTCAGAACTTCATGATCCAGGGTGGAGACCCCGACGGCACCGGTATGGGCGGTCCGGGCTACCAATTCCCCGACGAGTTTCATCCGTCCTTGAAGCACGACACGGTGGGTATTTTGTCCATGGCCAACGCGGGCCCCGGAACCAACGGTTCCCAGTTCTTCATCACGGAAGTCCCCACCCCTTGGTTGGACAACCGCCACAGCATTTTTGGTAAGGTGATTGCCGGTCACGCGAAAATCCCCGCCATCACCTCGTTGCCCCAAAATGCGTCCAACAAGCCCAACGAAGATGTGGTGTTGAACAAACTTCAAATCATTCGCGTCGGCAAGGACGCGGAAGCGTTTGACGCGCCCAAAGTATTTGCAGAGCGTCGTGCTTCCGTGGAGAAAGAAAAAGCAGAGCGCAGTGCGGCAGCCGCCAAAATGGGCGCGGAGCGTCTGGCCCAGTTCCCTTTCTGGTCCGACGGCGGTACCATCGATGGACCCGCCTACGACAAGGCTTATGCCCAGTGGACGGGGAAGGCAACCACCAAAGCAGGTGGCTTGAAAGTATTGATCGTTAAAGAGGGCAACGGTCCGGAAGTGAAGGCCGGAAGCAATGTTTCCGTGCACTACGTGGGCTATTTGGCCAACGGCAAGTACTTTGATGCCTCCGTGAAATCCGTAGCGGAATTGTGCGGCGGCTACGACCCGCGCCGCGAACCCTACGATCCCTTCACCGTGGTTGCTGGGCCCCAGGGTCAGGTGATTGAAGGGTGGAAGCAAGGTTTGCTGGGACTGAAAAAAGGCACGCACGCCAAGTTGATCATACCACCTACATTGGGCTACGGTGACCGCGACATGGGCATCATTCCGCCCAATTCAACCTTGGTCTTTGACGTTTGGATTGAGGACGTTCAGTAAGAACTTCGCTTTGCATCAACATCCTGCGGGGGTACTTTTTCGGAAGTCCCCCGCATTTTTTTAAACACCGAAACAGGCGCCGGCTGAAACCGGTGTTTTTTTCCCTTGAAAACCCAACTGTATGCTTTTAGCACATTTTCACACCAACCGCGGGACCGTTACCGTTGAGTTGTTTTACAACCACACCCCCATGACCGTGGGCAATTTCGTGGGATTGGCCCAAGGTACCTTGACCAACCACGCGGCCAAAAAAGGCGTACCTTTTTACAATGGCTTGAAGTTTCACCGCGTCATTGCGGACTTTATGGTGCAAGGAGGCGACCCCCAGGGAACCGGCTCCGGCGGCCCCGGATACCGTTTTCCGGACGAGTTTCACCCAGATTTGCGCCACGATGGCCCTGGAATTTTGTCGATGGCGAATGCCGGACCCGGCACCAACGGTTCCCAGTTTTTCATTACCCACACGGAAACCTCTTGGTTGGACGGCAAGCACACGGTTTTTGGCAAGGTAACCACCGGCATGGACGTGGTGAACGCCATTCGCCAGGGCGACGTTCTTGAGCGCTTGGAGATTGAGGCCGTAGGACCGGAGGCTGCTGCTTTTGACGCCGTGGCGGCGTTTGAGGCGGGCCAGGAAAAGTCCAAGGAAGCGGAACGTGCTGCGGCGGCCGAAGCGGAGAAAGCAATGGCGGATTTGGTGGCGGGTTTTGAACGCACGGAATCTGGCCTCTACTACAAGATGGAATCCGTGGGTTCAGGCCCAAAACCCAACAAGGGACAGCAGGTTCAGGTGCACTACACCGGCATGCTTCCGGACGGTACGGTGTTCGACAGCAGCGTGCAGCGCGGAACACCCATTGGCATTGCCATTGGTGTGGGCCAAGTAATCGAAGGATGGGACGAAGGCATTCAAATGTTGAACGAAGGTTCCAAGGCGCGGTTTGTGATTCCGGCTCATTTGGGCTACGGAGCGCGCGGCGCGGGGGGTGTGATTCCGCCCAATGCAACACTCGTGTTTGACGTAGAATTGGTGCGCGTCGGCTGAGGGCGTTAAGCCCTAATGAGTGTGCGGCCAACCGCACTTCTTTAGTGTGTGGGCGATCTCTTTGGAGGTCGCCCATTTTTTTTATTGGGAGCGGCCTCCAGGGGATCTTACTCCTTTTTGGCCTCGTTGCGCACCACCTCCAGGGCCTTGAGTTGGTCCCGGTAGCGCGCGGCCTCCAAGAAATCCAAGTTCTTGGCCGCCGTTTCCATGGCCTTGCGCACGGAAGTGATTTTTTGGTCCAACTCGCTCACGCTCTGGTACTTCAACTCCGGTTCTTGTGCTAACTTTTGGTTGGCGTCCCGCAGGGTGTCTGCTTCGCGTTTTTTGGAGAACAAACCCTCTGCCTTCTTGGCAATTGCGGTGGGTACTTGGTGGTGGTCGGTGTTGTATTTTTCTTGAATGGATCGGCGTCGGGCCGTTTCGTCCAACGTGCGCTGCATGGAATTCGTGATGCGGTCCGCGTAGAAGATAGCCTTTCCGTTGACGTTCCGCGCGGCGCGGCCTACGGTTTGCACCAGGGCACGTTCGCTGCGGAGGAATCCTTCCTTGTCCGCGTCCAGAATGGCCACCAACGAAACTTGGGGAAAGTCCAAGCCCTCGCGCAACAGGTTGACCCCAATCAAAACGTCGAACAGACCTTCCCGCAGGTCGTCCATGATGGCGATGCGTTCCATGGTTTCCACGTCCGAGTGGATGTACCGGCAACGCACGCCGTAGCGGGTGAGGAATTTGGTGAGTTCCTCCGCCATGCGCTTGGTGAGGGTGGTGACCAGGACGCGTTCGTCCAACTCCACGCGCTTTTGGATTTCCTCCATGAGGTCGTCCACCTGATTTTTGGACGGTCGAACCTCAATGATGGGGTCCAGCAAGCCGGTGGGGCGGATGATTTGTTCCACCACCACGCCGCCGCTGCGCTCCAGCTCGTAGTCTGCCGGAGTGGCGCTCACGTAGAGCACCTGATTCTGAAGGGTTTCGAACTCGTCGAACCGCAAGGGGCGGTTGTCCATGGCCGCTGGCAAGCGGAAACCGTATTCCACCAAATTCACCTTTCGGGACCGATCGCCGCCGTACATGGCCCGCACTTGGGGCAAGGTCACGTGGCTTTCGTCCACCACCAGTAAAAAATCCTTTGGGAAGTAGTCCAGCAAGCAAAACGGTCGGGTGCCCGGTTCGCGACCGTCCAAATACCGGGAGTAGTTCTCAATTCCGGAACAGTAGCCCAGCTCCCGGATCATTTCCAGATCAAAATTGGTGCGTTCCTCCAAACGCTTGGCTTCCAGCGGTCGGCCGGTTTCCAAAAAGAAATCCACCTGCTTGACCAAGTCGTCTTGGATGGCGTGGATGGCCGCTTGGAGCTGCTGCGGGGTGGTCACAAACAAATTGGCCGGGTAGACCTGAATGGCGTCCATAGACTCCACTTTCTGGTGCGTCTCGCCGTCGATGGCGTCGATCTTGTCGATTTCGTCGTCCCACAATTCAATGCGGTAGTAGGTGTCTCCGTAGGCCGGAAACAAGTCCACGGTGTCTCCCTTCACGCGGAAGTTGCCCCGTTTGAAGTCCGCCGTGGTGCGGCTGTACAAGGCCCCCACAAATTGATGGAGCAACTTTTGCCGTCCTATTTTTTGGCCCTTTTTAACGCTGATGACCTGTTGCCCAAAGGCCTCGGGATTCCCCGCTCCATACAAACAGCTGACCGACGCCACCACCAAGACGTCCCGACGTCCGCTCAACAAAGACGAAGTGGTGCTCAGGCGCAACTTCTCGATCTCTTCGTTGATCGCCAGGTCCTTCTCAATGTAGGTGCCCGTGGTGGGGATGTAGGCTTCCGGCTGGTAGTAGTCGTAGTACGAGACGAAGTATTCCACCGCGTTGTTGGGGAAGAACTGCTTGAATTCCTGGTACAGCTGAGCCGCAAGTGTTTTGTTGTGGCTCAGCACCAGCGTGGGCTGCTGGATGGACTGCACCACGTTGGCCACGGTAAAGGTTTTGCCCGATCCCGTCACCCCCAGCAAGGTTTGCTGCGGCTCGCCCGCCCGGATGCCTTCCACCAACGCGGCAATTGCCGCCGGTTGATCGCCCGTGGGGCGGTACGGACTCTCCAGTTTAAATTCCACGCACGCGGCTTATTCGTGGGCCTGCAAGGCCGTGCGCGCCGATTTTAACTTTTGTTCCCATTGCACAACCTCTTCCTTGGCGGCGTCCAAACGTTTTTGTGCCTCTACCAAGAACGGATTCGGTTTGGAGGACTTTCCGGTGGAAAACATCGCAAAATTGGCCTCCATTTGGGCGGCAGCGCGTCGGGCCTCGTCCAAACGGGTGCGGAGAAATTGAACCTCGCGTTCCAAACCGGCTTTTCCGTCGCCCCCAATAGCTTCCAGCTTTTGCTGGTAGCGAATCTTTGTCGACTCCGCCTTGTTCATGTCCAACGCATTGAAGTGCTTGTCCATCAAATCGTGAAAGGACGCATCCAGTTTGCGGTCCTTCGCGGGTAGGCTACCCGCTGCCTTCCATCGCTTGGAAAGGTCCAACAGCACCGGAAGGTGTTCCCGGCCGGATACGGTCAATCCCTGCGCTTCGTCAAACAACGCGCGTTTCAAAACGGCGTTTTCTTCCAACGAAGCATCTTGCTCGTTTTGTGCGGATTTGGCCCGGTCAAAAAACGCGTTGCAGGCGGCGCGGAAGCGTTCCCAAAGTTTGTCGCCTTCGCCCTTGGGCACAAAAGGAGTTTTTTTCCAATCCGCTTGCAAACGCTTCAACGTGTTGGCGGTGCCTTTCAGGTCTGCACTGTCTCGCAAAGCTTCTGCCTGCTCAATCAACGCCATTTTGGCCGCTACGGCGCCGGCAAAGGCCGCCTTGCGCTCCTTGAAGAAGGCATTGCGCGCACGGCTTAGGTTTTGTTCCACCGCACGAAAACGCTTCCACAGTGCTTCTGAGGCGTCGCCAAACGTGTGGCCAGCGCCTTGCAGTACCAAACGACGCGCCGTCAATTCCTCAAAAAGAGTATTCCAACCGGAGGCACTCGCCGCAGTGAGGGCGGCAGCCCAGGCTTCCAATTCTTCCACCAGCGCGGTTTTCACCGCCATTTTTTCGTCGTTGGCTTGGTGTATGTGCTCCGATGCGGCACGACGCACATCGTGTACGGCATCAGTTGCCTTTTTGAAGCGCTCCCACAACGGCTCTTTCTGAACGGGTTCAACGGGACCGGTTTCCTTCCAGGCCGCGTGCAGGGCTTGCAGTCTGCGCACGGCGTCGTTTTTCAACGCATCCTCCAGCACCGCTTCCGCCTGCCCAATCAACGCCTCTTTGGTTTCGCGGTTGTGTTTGTAGTCCAGTTCCCGCAACTCGTTGCTCAGGCGCAATTGGTCGTAAAAACGATCCACGAAAAAGCGGTACGTGGGGTAGAGGGTGTTGGCCTGTTCGGAAGGCACTGCGCCCACTTGCTTCCAGCGCTCTTGGATGGCGCGGAACTCGGTGTAGGTTTTGGCGGTTGGCAAATCAGGCTGTTCCGCCAGGTGTTTGATTTGCAACAACAATTCCTCTTTGGTCTTCAAATTGGCGTTCAGCCGTTGGTCTTCTTCTTGCTTCCAGGCGGCACGCTTGTTCCGGTACTGTTGGGACAGATCCTTCCACCGCAAAAAATCGGCGGATTCGTAATGGAAATCCATGGCAACGCCGCCTTCCGCAGTAAAAGCTTCCAAGGCGTGTTGGCGTGCTTCGCTGAACCGAAGGTCCAAAACGCTGCGCAGGGCTGGCCACACGGAGCGCAACTCTTCCAATGAACGCGTGCTCAAAACCGTCTTGGCCTCCACCAAAAGTGCTTCGGTTTCCCAATCCGCGTAGGAGGGAAGTTCCAAGGCCTCCAAAACATCGGTGGTTTCCGTTTCACCGGAGCGCTCCAAAAGGGATGTTTCAACTGCGGGCGCAGGGTCTTCAACTTCGGGCGTCGGGTCTTCAACTACCTCCAATGCGGCAGGAACAGCAGATTCGGTTGCGAGCGCATCAGATTCCGAAAGGGAGGGAACCGTCGATTCGGATTCGTTTCCAACATTAGAGGTCTCTAGAGCCTCGGTAGGTAGCACTTCCCCTTCCTGGGGGCGGTTAAGATCGTCCATGGTGTTTGAAATAGGGCCTAAATTTCGGGAATAACCCCGGAAGATTTCCAAAAATCCCAGGCTTTTTTCGCTTGTTGCTGCAACATGCCGCTTCCGTCCTGCACGGTCCAGCCCTGTTGGGCGGCCAACTGCATCAGGATCGTGGGCGACGGTGTGTACACTAAATCCATTAAGTGAATACTGCAATTGACAGATTCCCAGTTGATTAAAGGGTATTCATTAGGGGCTGATGGACTCCCCAGCGGGGTTGCGTTCACCACCAATTGAAAGCGACTGAGGTCTACCTGCAGCAGGTTTTTCCAAGCGACGGTTTCTGCCATCCAGGGTTCGTGCGGGCGGCGAATGGCGGTTTCGACCGTCCAACCGTGGGACGTCAAGGCGTAATGAACGGCGCGCGCTGCTCCCCCTCCGCCCAACACAAGCGCTCGTCCGGCGACGGGTAGGTTGGAAACTTCGTGCATTGCTTCCCAAAAGCCGTCGGCATCGGTGTTGTGCCCCAACCAAGAACCGTCGGGCATAACGGCTACCGTGTTGACGGCGCCTACCGCTTGCGCACTGTTCGTTTGGGCATCCAACCAAGGGATAATGCGCTGTTTGAACGGAATGGTGACGTTCCAGCCCCGGGGTTTGCCCGCAGATTCCCACCACTCCATGCGGGACGCTGGCCAAGCCGGGAGGTCCCACAGCGCATAGCTTACGTTCGAACGTTGTTCTGCTCGCGCAAATCCCTCCATCAGCCGAGGCGATTGCGAATGCCCAATGGGGTGCCCCATCAAGCCCAACAGCACCTCTGAATCAGGACTGGGCACGACGACTGCCCCAGTATTCCAAACCGAGCACGAGCATCGCTCCCAGCGCAGCCAGACCGAAGGCCGTCAGCCAAAGTGGATCTTTATCCACCCAATTCCACGGGGCGTCCGGTCCGTCAACGGCACCTTCGGTGCGCCAAGGCCACACCTTGGCCAATGAACCGAGCATAAAGCCGGCCAAGCAAGCCACCGTGGCGTCGTGGAAGCGCGCAAAAAGCCACTTCAACACGTGGGAAAAGCTCGTGATTCCAATCAAAGCACCTGCGGCAAAAACACCAATCACCGCTAAATTTCGCTCGTGCAAACTGTCCAACACAAAACGGTAAGCGCCCAGAAGTACCAAAATGAAGCTGCCGCTGATGCCCGGAAGAATCATGGCGCAAATCGCGATGAATCCGCAAAAGAACAGGTAACCGTAGGACAGGTCTGCCGCGTTTCCAGGGGTCAACGTGGTGATCCAGTAAGCGAGAACCGCACCGGCTGCGCCGGCTACCCAGACCGTGCCGTTGGGAACTCGGATCATGCGAACCACCAGCACAATACTGGCCAATACCAATCCAAAAAAGAACGACCAAATGCCGATGGGGTGGTGGTCCATGAGGTAGGTAACCACCTTGGCCAAACTCAAGATGCTGACGGCTATTCCGCTGAGTAAGGGAAGCAAAAAGTTTCCGTTCACGGCGCGCCAAACGCCGGGGATACCCTCCTTTTTGAAGGTTCCGAGCAGCGAAAAATTAACTGCGGAGATGGAGGCCAACAAGGTCTCGTAGATTCCGGAAATAAACGCGATGGTGCCGCCGGATACACCGGGTACCACGTCGGCAGCGCCCATGGCCAAGCCTTTGGCCACCAGGATTAAGGATTTTTTCATAAGTCAGAATTTAAGCAAGCGGAGGCGCGTACGGCCCCAGTTTTTCCATCAATCGAGCATCCTCGCGCAGATGGGGGAAGTACTCCAGCAACAAAGCGCCCATTTCCGCTGCGTTCAAAAGCAAGCCGCGTTCCAGCCAGGCAAGTGCCTCGTCCCAGTCGTTGGACGAGAGGAGGTAGCCTACATAGACCGCGTGCAGCGCTTCGGAATCCGGAAAGGCCAGGAGCGCCTCCAAGAGGGTGTCGTACGCCAAGTCCACCTGTTCCATGTCCAACAGCAATTCGGCGTAGTCCATGTAGAGGTCCGGGTCGGGCATTTGCATGGTGTACAGTACCGTTCGGTAGCGATTTTCTGCTTCTTGAAGCAACCCCATGCGTTTGTAAATGTCTGCCGCCACCAGGTGGTAGTCCGGATTTTCAGAATCCAAGGACAAGGCTTTTTTGATGTGGTGAAGCGACTCAAAGAAGCGACCTTGGTCGCTGAGCATCAGGGCCAGCTCCAGATGGGCCTCGTCCAATTCCGGATCCAATTCAATGGCTTTGCGAAAATGCTCGTTGGCTCCTTCCAGTTGCTCCATCATGCGGAGGCAATTGCCCAACCGAAAGTGGGCATAACCGCTTTCTTCATCTCCCTCAAGAGATTGTTGGTACACGGCTGCGGCTTCTGCAAAACGCTCGGAACGTTCCAAGAGTCGGGCCTTTTCGTAGTACGCCGCCGTGAACTGATCGTCAATTAGCAGGGCGTAGTCCAAGGATTTCAGGGCCTCTTCCGGATTGCGGAGTCGAGAATAAGTAATGCCCAAATGGTACCAAGCGGTCTCGCTGTACGGATGCTTTTGAATGAAGGCGTGAAACCACTCCACGGCCTTGTGCCCCTGATCCATGGAATCGTAGCAGATGGCCAGGTTGTACAAGGTATTCTCGTCCGACGGTTCTTCGTCCAAGACTTGCTTGAAAAACTTGATCGCCTCCTCGTACCGCCCTAAACTCTGGTAAATGCCGCCCAACTGAATCCATATTCCTACGGGGTCTTCCGCGGTTCGAATGGCTTTTTTCAGGCACCGAATGGCCTCCTCCGGGCGTCCTTGCTTGGCAAAGAGCAGGCCCCGTGTGGCGTGGACGTCGGCGTTGGTGGGGTCCAGGGATTCCGCGTGGTTCAAGAACTGTTCGGCCTCGTCCAGACGGTCCGTAGCTACGGCGTACTGCGCACGCTTCACCACAAAGGAAGGCGCGTAAGGGTGTTGGTGGGAGCCAAAATCAATGGCTTTTAGGGCCTTGGTGAAATCTCCCGTTTCCAAATAATACGTAGCAATGTGCTCGAATTCTTCCACGTCAAAAAAGCCCACTACATCTTCTTGCAGCATGTGCTCAAAACGTCGAATAAGGGCCTGTTCTTCGGCTTCGTGCATGGTACTAAACTACGCGATATTTCATGCAAAGGTCGGCTATTTAGGCAAAACGTTTTCCACAACCTTGTCAACATCCGGCCCATGTCCCGTAATTTTGCAGGAAACACCCCAATAGCCCTCCCACCATGGCCCTCATTAAATCCATTTCCGGCATTCGCGGCACCATCGGCGGACAGCCAGACCACGCGCTCACGCCCGTGGATGCCGTTGCTTTTGCGGCCGCCTACGGCAGCTGGTTGAAAGAAACGTATGCGTCTACCGGCAGAATTAAAGTGGTTCTTGGGCGGGACGCGCGTCCGTCGGGCCCTTTTGTTCAAGGTTTGGTGGAAAATACGTTACTGGCGTTGGGCATTGATGTCATTGATTTGGACTTGTCCACCACCCCCACGGTGGAAATGGAGGTGGTGGTTCAAGGCGCACAAGGCGGAATTATTTTGACGGCCAGCCACAACCCCGTCAATTGGAACGCGCTGAAACTGCTCAACCACCGCGGTGAATTCATTTCTGCAGCGGACGGTCAAGCACTACTGGATCGCGTAGCCTCCCAAGAGTATTCGTTTGTGGAAGTGCACGAATTGGGCACCAAAACATTTGTTCACGACGCTATGGAACGCCACGTTGAGGCGGTTCTTCGTTTGCCGTTGGTGGACGTTCCGGCCATTCGCGCGTCCAAATTTAAGATTGTCGTGGACGCCGTCAACTCCACCGGGGGAATGGCCGTTCCGTTGCTCCTGGACGCCCTCGGTTGCGAGGTGGAGGAGCTCTATTGCGCTCCCAACGGGCAATTTCCGCACAATCCAGAGCCCCTGAAGGAGCACCTGGGCGAAATTTGCCGGTTGGTGCCCGCGGTGGGTGCGAATTTGGGCGTCGTGGTGGATCCGGACGTGGACCGACTGGCCTTGATCGACGAAACAGGTGAGATGTTTGGCGAGGAATACACCTTGGTGGCTGTGGCCGATTACGTCTTGGACCGCACGCCCGGCCCGGCCGTGAGCAACCTCAGTTCGTCGCGCGCCCTAAGGGACGTAGCCCTGGGGCACCAGTGCCTCTACCGCGCCTCCGCCGTTGGCGAAGTCAATGTGGTGGAGACCATGAAAGAATTGGACGCCGTTATTGGCGGCGAAGGAAACGGAGGAATCATTTATCCAGAATTGCACTACGGACGCGACTCGCTGGTGGGCATCGCCTTGTTCCTGACCCATTTGGCCTACCAAGGCGGCACGGTAAGCGCCCTACGGCGTCGCTACCCGGCCTACTTCATGTCCAAAAAGAAGGCCGAATTGGACCCTACAGCAGACGTGGACGCCGCACTGGCACGCATTGCAGACCGCTACAAAGAAGAGCGAATTACCACGGTGGACGGGGTGAAAATTGACTTTCAAGAATCTTGGGTCCACCTGCGCAAGTCCAATACGGAACCCATTGTGCGCATTTACACCGAAGCTCCCACCCAAGCCGAAGCCGACGCCCTTGCGGATCGGTTTATTGCCGCATTTGCTGAATAGACAAGGAGCACCCCGAGTATTAATTTTTGACTAAGATTTTTCGCATGGTATATTTTGACAACGCCGCCACAACTTCCTTGGATCCCGAAGTGAAGTCCGTCCTGATCGACGTCTTGGACACCTTTGGCAATCCCAGTTCTACCCATGCGGAAGGACGAAAGGCGCGGGCCTTGGTGGAGACCGCCCGCAAAGAAATTGCATCCTTGGTGGGCTGTACCCCGGGCGAAATCATCTTTACTTCCGGAGGCACGGAAGCGGACAACTGGGCCCTCAAAGGCGCTGTTCGCGATTTGGGCGTTCGCCGCATTTTAACCAGCCCCGTAGAACACCACGCGGTTCTCCACGTTGCAGAAGAATTGGCGGCTCAAGGCTTGTGCGACACCCGTTTGGCACCTGTGGATTCGCGCGGAGACGTGGACCTCAACTGGTTGGAGCAAGAGCTACAATCCGCTCAAGCAGAGGGGGTGTCCGTTTTGGTCAGCCTGATGCACGGCAACAACGAAATTGGCAACCTGCTGCCCATTGAAGAAGTAGGTGCGCTGTGCAAGAAGTACGGTGCCTGGTTTCATTCGGACATGGTGCAAACCTTGGCCCATTTCCCGGTGGACTTCGGCCAAATACCCGTGGATTTTTCGGCGTGCAGCGCACACAAGTTCCACGGCCCCAAGGGCATTGGATTTGCCTACGTCAAGGCCAATTCCGGCCTTCACCCGTTCATCCACGGCGGTTCTCAAGAGCGCGGACACCGCAGCGGTACGGAGAATGTTTTGGGCATTGTGGGCATGGCCAAGGCCTTTAGATTGGCCCACGAGCGCATGGAGGCAGACCACCAGCACATGCGCGCCCTGAAAGCACATGCCATTGAGCGGTTGACCACGGCATTGCCCGGCGTTGCCTTCAACGGCGCTTCTGGCGATTTAGACAACAGCTTGTACACCGTAGTGAACATCAGCCTCCCCGAAGGAGATCCCAACCGCGGCATGCTCACCTTTGCTTTGGACATCAAGGGATTCTGCGTATCTGGCGGCAGCGCCTGTTCCTCCGGATCCAGTAAAGGCAGCCACGTATTGGAGGCCATCGGTTCCGGCGACGGCCTGCGCCTGTCCTTCAGCCGCTACAACACCAAGGATGAAGTGGACGCCTTGGTGGAGGCCCTGATGACGGTTTAAACCGCGTTTATTGGCCCCGGGGGACCGGGAAAGTGCGTTGGTATTCCAAACGGACTACTTCCGCACTAGCGAATCAAGGTTACGTATCCGGTAAAGACTCCTTCTTCGTGCACCAGTCGGTAGGTGTAGGTGTCCGACTGCGCCGGCTTGCCCGCAATTGTGCCGTCCCAATAGTCCACAAAGGGCTTGTCGGACTCAAATACCACGTTGCCAAACGAATTGAGCACCACCAGGGTGGACTTCAGGTCGCAGTTGTTTCCTTTGATTTCAAAAAACTCGTTGACGTTGTCTCCGTTTGGGGTGAAGGCATTGGGGATGAAAACCCGTTGATTGATGCGCAGCAGTGCCGTGGTGAACTCGTACGTAAAGACTGCGTTGCAAATCAAATCAATAGCTTCCAACTGAATGATGTAGGTGCCCGACGCCGGCAGTTGGTAGACCGTGACGCGCCCGGTATCAACTATGCCGTTGGGGAAAGTCCATCGGTACAAATACTTGGTGGTGGTGTCGCCGCCGTAATCAATGTTCAGCCGGATGCGCCCGTCAAAACAAGTGTCTGGTGCCAAGGAGATGTTTGGCCCGGGTTTGTCGTTGCCAAATTTTACGGCAACGGAAGAAGTGTCCCACTTGCCACATGCGGTGTCCAGCGCCCGCAGGCGGACTCGGTAGGTTCCAGGCGCAGAATACTGGTGCACGGGTTCAAACTGCGTGCTTTGTTGGCCGTCGCCAAAATCCCAAACGTAGGCGGTACTGCGCTGGCTGCTGTTGGTGGTTCTAAGGGTGAACGTGCGGTCGCACTCCACGTAGTCCACGGTAAAGCCGGCCTCCGGATAGGTGCCTTCGGTGAAGTTCAGCACCACGCTGGCCGTGTCTTGGATGTCGCAAACGGTGTCGTAGGCCGTAAGTACCACCCGATACGAACCGAAGTTGAACTGGGCCGTAGGCGCGGACAACGTACTCGTTTGGCCGTTGCCAAAATCCCAGGCGTAGGCATTGGCGTTGAGGCTTTCGTTGGTGAATTTTACCCGCAGGGTCTCGCAAACGGTGTCTACGTCGATGTCAAAATTGATTTTGGCCTTGGCCGTGACGGACGTTTCAAAGTCGAACTTAATGACGCCCAAGTTGCAGTTGTTGGAAGTGTTGGAGGGGGCAATCACTCCGGGTGTGGTGGGGAAGGTTCCGCTGGCGCACGCGGCGCAAACGGCTTGGTAAATGGTACCTTCTTTGGAAAAGCGGGACGTGCCGCCGTCTACGTGTTCGGAGCTGGAGCCGCCAAAAAAGGTAGCGTACTGAAGGCTTCCGGCGTTTTTGGACAGAACCAAAAAGTAAAAATCGCTTCCGTCGGTGGTGTTGCGCAAGGCATTTCCGGTGACCGGCAATCCGGCCGTGGATCCTCCTTGGTTACCGGCATTTACGGCGCCGCCCCAACCGCTGACAAAAATATTCAGGCAATCGTCTACCTCAAGCGCCGTGGGCACAATATTGATTTGGTTGCCCGTGCCAAATCTGGTGGACATCAAGTTGCTCCTGAGGTCTGGCGCCAGTTTGTTGATGAATTGGCTGCCCGCACTGGTGTTCCACGCGGCATTCACTACCGGCCAAGTGCCCCGGGTTTGCCCAAAAACGTAAACGCTTCCAAACTTATCGATGTCCAAACAAAAGGACTGATCGTTGGAAGGGGTTCCCAAATACGTGCAGACTTCCAAAATACCGTTCCCAGAATACCGCGCCAGGTAGCCGTCCAATCCGCCCAAGAGGTTTCCTTGTACCACGCCCGGAGTGGTGGGGAGGTTGTTGCTTCGGGTTCCTCCGGTAATGAAAATCTTGTCGTTGGGGTCCACGCGCACGGCATAGGCAGCATCCGCATTGTTTCCCTGCAACTGAGTGGACCATCGAATTTGGTTCAGGGTGGGGCTGAACCGCACCAGAAGTGCGTCTTCCGTGGCGTTGGTCACGGAGGTCGCCACTACAACATCACCGTTGTTGGTCAAATTCACCTCCCCGCGAAATGCGTCGCCGTAGTTCTGGGTGATGCTGGACAAGCCCTCGTTCACGCCTCCCCCCCCAGGTAGGGCGGAGGTGGTGTGGAAATAGGTGCTGCCCACCAGCGCGGAGCCCTGGGCGTTGAAGCGCGTTACGAACAAGTCGGAACCGTTGGAAAAGGAGTACCCGTTGGGGGTAATCGACGGTCCTCCGCTGAAGGTAGACTGAGCCGCGCCGGCCGTGATTGGGAAGTCGGTAGAGCTGGTGACGCCAAAAACGATCAGGTCGTTGCCCGATACAATCATGGAGTGGGGCTGGTCCGCATTTCCACCGCCGAGGTACGTTGAATAAAGGCGTTGGCTGCCGTTGGCGTTGAATTTGGTGATTCCTGCATCCACACTGTTGCTGCTGCCTGGGGCAAAGGTGGGGTCAAAGGCACCGGGGGTGGTGGGGTAACCGGGGTTGAAGAC
>CANHXZ010000030.1 GCA_947464785.1 Flavobacteriales bacterium
AAGCGAACGTCGGTCTTGGAAATGCGTTTGCCGCTGTAGAGGGAGGAGGTTCCGGCGTCTCCGGTTTTGGTGTAGATTTTCATGGCCCTGGGGGTTTGTCGTTTGGCCAGCAAGGCCCGCCTAACGCGCCTTGGGTTCAGTAAGCGCGTTGGTTTTTGCCCTGCATGTAGTTTACAAACGCACGATTGGCCACTCGGGTTCCGCCGGGGGTGGGGTAATTTCCGGTAAAGTACCAGTCACCGGGGTGTTGGGGAATGGCCCGGTGCAGTCCTTCAATGGTCTGGTAATGGATAACTACTTGTGCCTGAACACCTTCTGGCGTTAGGAGTTGCGCAATTTTGCGGTTGATGTCTTCTACGGAAAGCGTGGCGTAGACGGGAAGAACGGCGTTGATTTGTTCTTCTTTGGGAAGGGTCAATTGGTGCAGGGCGTTTTGGAACGCTTGCTCCACTACCGCGGCGTAGGAGCCGCGCTCTTTGTGCAGGGCCATGGCGGCTTGGAACGCAATGAAATCGCCCATTTTAGCCATGTCGATTCCGTAGCAGTCCGGAAAACGGATTTGCGGCGCGCTGGAAACCACGTGGATGGTCTTGGGCTGCAAACGGTCCAGCATTTTGAGGATGCTTTGGCGGAGGGTGGTGCCACGCACAATGGAGTCGTCCAGAACCACGAGGTTGTCTGTGGGGTGCACCACTTCGTAGGTGGAGTCGTACACGTGGGCCACGAGGTCGTCGCGGGAGGAGTCCTCGGTGATGAACGTGCGCAATTTGGCGTCCTTCCAGGCGATTTTTTCCACGCGCGGACGACGGGAAAGCAGGGCGTTCAGGGCGTCGGGCTGATTCAAGAGGTCCGGCTGTGCGCGCAGGGCGGCTGCGTTTGCGGTTTGGAGGTAGTCTTCTACCCCTTTGACGAGGCCGTAGAAGGCCACCTCGGCGGTGTTGGGAATGAAGGAAAACACAGTGTTTTCTACGTCGTGCCCCACAGATTGCAAAACCGAGTCCGCCAGTTGACGGCCCAAAGCCAGGCGCTCTTGGTAAATTTCTGCGTCGTTGCCGCGCGAGAAGTAAATGCGCTCAAAAGAGCAATTGCTCCGCGGTCCGGGGGTCAGAACGGGGGTGATTTCCACTTCTGCGTTGGCTTTTACCCAAAAGGCGTGGCCGGCGGGGAGCTCGTGAACATCGTTGAAGGAGGCACCAAAAGCGGTCTGAATAACCGGACGTTCGGACGCCACCACCGCCACTTCGTCGTTGACGTAGTAGTAAGCGGGGCGGATTCCGTGGGGATCGCGCAGCACGAAGGAGTCACCCTGACCAATCATGCCCACCATGGCGTAACCCCCGTCCCAACGCTTGGAGGCCCTGCGCAGAATTTCAGGAATATTCAAGTGCTCTTCCTGGTACTGAGCACGCTCGGGTTTGCTCAAGCCCATTTGCTTGGCTTTATCGTACAGCTGGGCGTTTTCCTTGTCCAAAAAGTGCCCGATTTTCTCCAAAATGGTGACGGTATCGGCCTTTTCCTTGGGGCTCTGGCCCAACCCCACCAACTTGTCGAACAATTCGTCCACGTTGGTCATGTTGAAATTGCCGGCCAAAATGAGGTTTCGGCTCTTGTAGTTGCTTTGGCGAAGGAAGGGGTGGCAGGCCTCGATGGCGTTTTTGCCGTACGTGCCGTAGCGCAGGTGTCCCAAGTAAACTTCGCCCAAGGCGGGTACGTTGTTTTTGAGGAATTCGGCGTTTTTCAGCAACGAAGGGTCGCCGTTGAGCGCGTCGTCGATTCGCTTTTGGATGCGGCCAAAAATGTCCGCAATGGGCTTGCCGTCAATGCTTCGGTAGCGGCTGAGGTAGCGCTGTCCGGGGGGCATGTTGAGCTTGATGGAAGCCAACCCGGCGCCGTCCTGGCCGCGGTTGTGTTGCTTCTCCATCAAGAGGTACATTTTGTTGAGGCCGTAAAAGGCCGTCCCGTACTTTTCCAGGTAGTATTCCAAAGGCTTGCGAAGGCGAACAAGGGCTATGCCGCATTCGTGCTGGATGGCGTCGCTCATAGGGGAGATGCTGCTAAGAGGCAAAGATACGTATCTTCGTGTGGCGTGCTCATTGATATTCACACCCATATTTTGCCCGAGCGATTCCCGGCTTGGGCCCAGCGATTTGGCTACGGCGGATTTGTTTCCCTGGACCACCACTGCCCCGGTTGTGCCCGGATGATGGTGGACGATCGCTTTTTCCGAGAAGTTCAAGACAATTGCTGGGATCCGGAGGTCCGACTGCGCGAATGCGCGGTACACGGCGTGCACCGTCAGGTGCTGTCCACCGTTCCCGTACTCTTTTACTACTGGGCCAAGGCGCAAGACAACCTGCAAATTGCGCGGTTTTTGAACGACCACATGGCGGAAGTGGTGGCGCGGTACCCGGATCGATTCTACGGGCTGGGCACGGTTCCGCTGCAAGATCCACAACTGGCCATTGAGGAGTTGGAGCGATTTGCGTCGTTGGGCTTGGTGGGCGTGGAAATCGGTTCCCACGTCAACGATTGGAACTTAGACGCGCCGGAGCTCTTTCCGTTTTTTGAGGCGTGCGCGCGGTTGAATTTGAGCGTTTTCGTACATCCTTGGGACATGATGGCCAAGGAGAAGATGAGCAAATACTGGCTTCCGTGGCTGGTGGGCATGCCCGCAGAAAGCTCGTTGGCCCTGTGTTCGTTGATCTTTGGTGGCGTCTTGGAGCGTTTGCCCCATTTGCGGGTGGCCATTGCACACGGCGGAGGCTCCTTTCCCTTCACATTGGGGCGAATCCAGCACGGCTTTGACGTGCGGCCGGATTTAGTGGCGATTGACAACAACGTTCCTCCCCGAGACTACGTGGGTAAATTCTGGGTGGATTCTCTGGTGCACGATCCCCGCATGCTGCAGTATTTGGTGGATTTATTTGGCGCGAACCGCGTGGCGGTGGGGTCCGACTACCCCTTCCCCTTGGGCGAACACCATCCGGGCGCCCTGGTGGAGTCCATGAATTGGGACGCTTCCACCAAGGCTTTGGTTCAAAGCGGTGCGGCGTTGGAGTGGTTGGGGTTGAAATCCTAAAGATTTGATTAGAAAACCAGTTCTGGATGAAATCGGTAAAACGTCAACTTCTTCTGCTAGTAGTGGTGCTTGCACTGGGTGCCCAATTTCGGGTATCGGGACAGGCTTTCCGGCCCGCTGGTAATCTGGAAAACGTGCCAGACTGGGCACAAACCGCAATGCGTTTGCCCTTTTACGGGCCCATGGACAGTACCGCTTGGGCGGTTGCCGAGCACTACCGCGCGGTCCGTTCTGCGGTGCCAAAAGTCGAGCAAACCTACGAAGACCGGTACGTTCGGGCCTGGCTCCGGGCACGGCTGCTGTGGGGAACGTCGGACCAAAAAGATCCGTCGGGTGGTGGCGAAGTAACCGCTCCATCAACCACCGAATCGGGAACTCCTTGGAGCCCGTTGGGGCCGTGGACGGTGGTGGACAACCAAGGCAATGACGTTGCCGAGCACGCCAATGTTTATTCCATGGCGCAAGGTGGCGGTGGTGTACTCTATGCCGGAACCGAGCCGGGGCAAGTGTACCGCTCGGCCAACTACGGCGCAAACTGGGCCCTAACCGCACTGCAAGTTCCCTTTCAAGGGGGCGTTCAAGCACTTGCGGCCAATGCCCTGGACGGGCAAACCGTGTACGCCGGAACCTACAATGCCGTGTACCGCTCGGTGAACGGAGGAGCTACCTGGGTTTCTGTTTTGAGTTCCAATAGCTTGAATGTTAATGAGTTGTTGATGATGCCGGGGGACACCAATGCGTTGTTTGCCGCTTGCGACGACGGGCTGTATCGGTCCGCCAATCGGGGCGCTACCTGGATTTCGGTGGTGCCGGCCCGCACCTACGACATTGCCGTTAAGCCCGGGAGCAACGGGCGGACGGTGTACGCCGTTGGGGGTACTTCTGCCAACCAAAACGCTCAGTTCTTTCGCTCCACCAACTATGGATTGACGTTTCAAGCCGTGGGTTCGGGCTGGTACCAATCCACCCACCCCAATCGGGCTGATTTTGGGGCCCGTTTGGCCGTTTCACCGGCGGATACCCAGCGCGTATACGCGTACCTCATTGGCGAATCCAAACCCGGAGATGCCGGCTACATCGGCGTTTTCCGCAGTGGGGACGGAGGCAATTCCTGGACCTTGCCCAACGCACCAACCGGAGGACCTTATTCGGGAGCGCACCCCAATTTAGCGGTGGGGTCGCCCTCTTGGACCTACCACCAAGGCTTCTACAATTGTGCCCTGATGGCCAATCCGCTGAATGCGAATGAGGTATTGGTGGGCGGATTGAACTTGTGGAAATCATCGGACGGCGGCGCCACCTTTACCGTGCAGTCCGGTTACGCGGGAGGAACGCTGGGCATGCACGTGGACCAACAAGATTTTCGTCTTTTTTCCTCCCCAAGCGGCGGCGTGGAGGCTTGGATTTCCACCGACGGCGGCATTTATCGATCGTCGGACTTTTTCACGACCCCACCCCAAGTGCGCATGACCGGCATGCAGGCCACCGAGTTTTGGGGGCACGGAGCCGGTTGGAACGAAGACGTTTTTGTTTCCGGTGCCTACCACAACGGGGTAATTGCACGTCGGGAATCCTATCCGGCCGGAGGTTACCTTCAATTGGGCGGTGGCGAGCCCGCCAGCGGATACGTTGATCCTTTTCGCAACGAACGCGTGGTCAGCGCAGACATTGGCGGAGCGCTTCTGCCCGCGCAATGGGGCCAGTCCGCAAGTTATTTTGGGATTCAACAATTTCCCAACGAGAGCTATTGGCCCGTGGATGCCAGCAACATGGTGTTTGATCCCCGCACGTCTCAGCGTGTTTTTGTGGGTTTTGAAAACAAGCTTTTGGGCTCGTCCGACGGTGGCCAATCGTACAGCGTTTTGGCAACTTTTGGCACGGACCCCACGCACCGACTGGCGCAGTTGGCGGTTGCTCCCAACCAACCGCGTACGTTTTATGCCGTCCAACGGCACGGATGGAGTCCCGCAACGCTGCACCGGTCCTTGGACAGCGGAACAACGTGGGTTCAGCTGCCATTGCCCGGTAATTTGGGTACCCGACTGACCTTTGCCGTAGCGCCCAACAACGCAAATAAAATCTATTTAACGGGTCCGGAAGCGCCGGATGGGCAAAAAATGTGGCGTTCCAACAACGGTGGAACCACGTGGACCAACTGGAGTACAGCCGCCCTGAACGGTCAGGAAATTCGTTCCGTTCTGGCGGTCCTGAGCCCTTCCAACCTGGTGGTTTTGGGCACGCAAAGCAAGGTTCTTTACCGCACGGACACGTCCGCAACGTTCCGCACATTGGGCACCCAATTGCCCCAGCCCATTCAAACACGCGATCTGAACTTTTCGTACAAACACCAATCCGTGCGCGTTTCAACCTACGGCCGCGGCCTGTGGAGTTTGGCGAGTCCGGTATCCAGCGGAAAACCCTTGGCGCGAGCGCAAGTGGAGCGGCCCATTTGGGTTTTGAGCGGCTGCGGCAACGACTCCGTTTCCTTTGAAGATCACTCCCTTGTTGCGCATTCGGGGACCTCGTGGACGTGGACTTTTCCGGGGGGATCTCCCGGGACCAGCAACCGACGAAATCCAAAGGTTTCTTATGCTGTTGGCGGCCTGCACACGGCCCAATTGATCGTGCAAAATGCTGCCGGACAACGCGATACCGCCTGGGTTTCTGTGACCGTAGTGGTGCCTCCTGCACTTTTCCCCGGCACGGACTTCCAATCGCCTGTTTTTCCGGCCGTCGGGCTGCGCGAAGCACACGAACCCGGGGCGCCCGCGTGGCAACGCGCACCTTGGGGTTCCGGAGAATTTGCCGCTTTGGCAGACAACTATTCCGTTGACGCACAGGGAAAGTCCAGTTCGCTGATCTTCCCCGTTTCTGCCGACGGCGTCCACGGAATCCGCAAACTGACGTTTGACCGGGCCTACGCTCCTTATGGATTTCCGTATTCGGACACCTTGCAGTTGGTGCTGGCCTTGGATTGCCAGCTGCAACAGCCCCTTTGGGTGCGTACCGTTGCTGGAACGGAATTGGCGACGGCTCCCGCCCTTCAGAATGCCCTTTTTGTGCCCCAAACGGCAGACTGGGTGCGGGATTCGGTTGATTTGGACTCGTTGTTTTCTGCGCTGAACCTCACCGGCCCGCTGTACTTTGGTTTTCGCAATGTTGGACGCTGGGGACAGGGCATGTACCTGGACAACGTGCAGATTCGGTACACCGTTGGGCGGCCGGAGCAAAATCTGCCCTCGGCATCAACTGCGGCTCCAAAGCCCCAGCCGAACCCCGTCTCGGGTGGGAACAAAGTTCGATTTATGCCCGCTCCCGAGGGGTTGGTGCGCGCAGATTTCTTCGATGCACAGGGAAGACCGCTGGGTTCGCGGACGGTAGAAAACGGGGTTTGTTCCCTGCCTTCAGGTTCGCCGGGATTGTGGACGTACCGATTGGTTGCCGCAGACCGCGTTTGGGTGGGGTCGCTGTTGGTTCTGCCTTGAGGCATACTGTTCTGCCTTGAGGCGTACTGTTGGTTCTGCCCGAATCCCTATATTTAGTGCATGATTCGCGACGCATTCAACTTCAACAAGTGGCTGGAAGAGCACCGGCACGAATTGGTTCCCCCCGTGGGCAACAAGAATTTGTACCACGAAAGCGACGACTACATTGTGATGGTGGTTGCGGGTCCCAATGCCCGAAAAGACTACCACTACAACGAAACGGAGGAGTGGTTTTTCCAGCTGGAGGGGCACATTACGGTGCGCATTCAGGAGGACGGGAAGCCGCGCGAAGTGCACCTGGGGCCTGGAGACATGTTTCTGTGTCCGGCCAAAACACCGCACAGCCCGGTTCGCGAAGCCGGAAGCGTTGGTTTGGTGTTGGAGCGCAAGCGGGCGGGACGCGGTTTTACCGACGGCCTTATGTGGTTTTGCGAGTCTTGCAACCACTCCCTGCACGCGGCGTACTTTGAATTGAACAATATTGAACAGGATTTCCTGCCCCACTTTCGGGAATTTTACGGCTCCGAATCCCTGCGTACGTGCGGCGAATGCGGGCACGTCATGGAGTCCGACCCCCGTTTTGTATAGCCCCTTGTTTTAGGATTTTCGCTTGAATCGATAGGGGGGCGTGCTGACGCCTTGCGCTTTCTCGCTGAGCGGGGTCCAATCGCCGTTGGGCCAGAAAAAGACCGTCTCACCCTGGGGTTCCCTGCGCGGGTACGGAAGGGCTCGCGGGGTTTTAAGTACCGATTTCGTCCAATCTTTACCGGGTTTCAGGGTCCAAACGCTGGCACCGGTGTAGGTGCGCAGCGCCAACCAAGCACTGTCCTGGCCGGCTGACGTCCAGGAGGCAGCTCCGGTGCTGTAGAAATGCGGTAGGGTTCCCCGAAACAGCAAGGTTTCTTCCCCGGCGGCGGCGGAAGAACGGGAATACGAGTAGACGCGCGCCTCGGGATCACGTTTGGTGATGATGAGTACGTCGTCGGAAAAAGGTACAGCCACCAAAGACTCCGCGTCTCGGGGACCGTCGGGATACTCAAAACGGCGCATTTGAAGTTCCGACGGGGTCCAATTTAGGGTGTCTCCGGGGGTAAAACTGAGTTGCGCTGAGGTGGGTTCCGGGAGGCGATAGATGCGCACGGATCCGCGCTCCGCTTGGTTGTCTCCAATGTCTGCGAGGTACAAAAAGGTGCCGTCGGAGGCCAGGTCTTCCCAGTCTGTGTTGGTGGCTCCGGGGAAGTTCAGTGCGGTGCGTACCGCACCCGTGGCAAAGTCCACGAGGTACAGAGCGGCGGGATTTCCCCCGTCTTCTAAGGCCCAAAAACAACCCGGGAAATCGCGCGCGGGCACGCCGCCAGAGACTTCTTTAAGCGCCAAGGGCGCGGCGCTGGAGTCTGGAGTGGATTCCCAACCCAATGCTGAAGGGGCGGCCGAAACGGAGTATGTTGCCGCAAAGGGGGCGTCCGGTTCCTGCGTTTTGCAGGCGGAAAACAAGACGGCCAGTGCGGCCGAACCCACCCAAACCGTTCGTTTTGCTGCGGTGTGTGGGGTGGATTTTGGGTTCAAGCGGGGGGTCGCCATAAAAATTTTGAGGGTTTTTCGCGATGGCTGGGAGACGTGCTAAGGTACGCTGCACCTGGCCTTGCGGGTGATTTATGCGTTTGGCGGGGCGGGTACTATTTGATCTGACAGTACTTTGTTTTGCATAATACCTTTTTTTGTTTATAACTTTGCGCCACCATGAACGAGGAAAATGCCAAAGCGCAAATGCGCAAAGGGGTCTTGGAGCTTTGCGTGCTGCGCATTGTTCGCTCCAGCGAGGTTTATACCTCCGACATCTCCGATCGATTGAAATCGGCCGAGTTGTTGGTGGTGGAAGGAACCCTCTACCCCCTACTCACCCGCATGAAGAATGCCGGGTGGTTGTCGTACCGTTGGGAGGAGAGCAAGTCTGGACCTCCCCGGAAGTACTACCAAATTACCCCCGCCGGCGAAGCGTTTCTCGCCCAATTGGAACGCGAATGGACGGCTTTTACCCAAGCCGTTGACACCCTTTAATTCGACCGAATCATGAAAAAGACCATCGACATCAACCTGGCCGGACTTCGTTTCGCACTGGACGAAGATGCGTACCAACGCCTGAACGCCTACCTGCGCGCCTTGGAGGCTCAGCTGGCGCAAACGCCTGGAAAAGAAGAAATTCTAGCGGACATTGAGGGGCGCATTGCGGAGTTGTTTACGGCAAATTTGAGCACCGGGAAACAGGTCATCAACCTCGCGGAAGTGGACGCCGTAGTGGCCACCATGGGCGCACCGGAGGACTTTGCCGGTGGCGACGCCGAAGGCGAACGTATTTCTGGCGATTGGCAGCCTTTGGGCGCTGAGGAGTCCGGCAAGAAACGCTTGTTCCGCGATGCGGACGACCGCGTGGTGGGCGGCGTTGCCAGCGGCTTGGCCGCCTACTTTGAGCTGGACCCTGTGGTGGTTCGGCTATTGTGGGCTGTGTCCATCATCTTGGGCGGATTGGGCGTTTGGTTGTACCTGATCCTATGGGTAGTGGTGCCGCCGGCGCGGACTACTGCGGACCGACTGCGCATGCGCGGCGAAAAAGTGAACTGGAAAAACATCCAAAAAACGGTTGAGGATGAGCTCAATGGGGTGGCCGATCGGGTAGACCGGTTTGCCCGCGGCGAAAAGCTGGGCAAATCACAGGGTGCCCGCGTGGCCAATGAAATCGTTCAAAGCACGGGGCAGGTTTTGGTCTACATCCTCAAGTTTATCGCCAAGTTTATTGGCGGTCTGTTCATTGGTCTGAGCATCGCCGTGGGCATCGGCCTAACGGTGGGGCTTTTTGGCCGCGGCATCACGGTAAACGACGTAGTGATAGAGCCGGAGCAACTGGATTCCTTTTTGGAATTGTTTGCTCCGGAAGGCCTGAGCAGCACGTACATCATGGTGTTGACCGGAATGCTTTTGTTGGGTCCGGTGGTGGGGCTTTTCACCGTGGGCGCGCGAATTTTGTTCAACCTACCGTGGCGCCACACCGGGCTGCGCGCCGCCAGTTGGGCAGCGACTGGAATCAGTGTGGTTGCGGTTGTGGTGGCCTCGTTTTGGGGCGTGCGTACGGCACACGAATTTGAAGAGGAGTCTGTGGTAACGGCCCAAGAGGTCCTTCCCTCCAGCATCAACCAATGGAACGTTGTGGCCCACTTTACGCCCGTTTCGGAGCCGGAAGCGCGCTATCGCTTCGACAACGAAGAATCCGACGGGGAGTGGATTTTCACGAAGGACCGACTGTTCACGAATTTGGTGGACTTTACGGTGGCTGCGGAGCCCAGCGAGCGCGCTTATGTAGTGGTAGAACGAGTGGCGAGCGGAGCGAGCGGACGAAGCGCGCGCGAGCGGGCACAACGAATTGAGTACGGATTGGAAATTCGGCCCAACGGGACGCTCGATTTGGACGCCCTAGTGGCCATTGCTCGGGCAGACAAATTCCGGGGTCAGCACGTGCGGATTACGCTGCATTTGCCCAAAGGGCACCGCTTGTTCCTGGATCCGTCGACCATGGATCTGCTGGACGACGTGCCCAATTTGGAAAACACGTACGACCACGACATGGTGGGGACGGTTTGGACGATGACCGCGGAGGGGCTAACGCAGTTTCCCGAAGGCGCTCGTGCAACTTATTGAACCTTTTTTGCATCTAATACCCTGGAGCCAAACTCCCGCAAGCATTTAACTTTTCCTTAGCGCACTTTTGCACCGCATGAAACACGTTATTTCCCACTCTTCATTCCGATGGTGCTTCGCCGCCTTGGCGACGGTTGTTTCCGTTGGTTTATTTGCCCAAGATCGCTACACCGTTACCGTTTTACCCAACGATCATTCGGTGCTGGTGCAGCACGAGTGGAATGAAGTAGGTAAGGCTGGTTTGGTTGGAAAAAAGGGTAGGAAATCAAGTCTGTACCAATTCCCTACGACGGTTCCCGGAACCTACGCCACGTTGGACTACGGTCGGTTTATTGAGGATTTCACGGCCTACGACGCCAACGGCAAGCAGTTGCGTCACCAGCGTGAGGGAAATAACACCTGGAGCATCAAGGGCTCCGCGGTACGGGTTCAGTACCGAGTGCTGAGCATCATGGAGGAGTCGGTTCGAAAAAACAAGATTTTTGAACCGGCCAGTGCCTACTTCAACCCCGAGGTGGGTGCGGTGATCAACGGCGGGGCGGTTTTTGGCTTTGCCAACGGGCAGGTGGCGGATTCTGCAGTGGTGGAATTGCTGCATCCATCGAACTGGTGGACCAGTACGTCCCTTCCCCGAAGCTCGTACGCCTCTGACCGCCTGGTGGAAGCCGCGGCGATGGCACCCGCTCCGTCAGGGGCTACGTTCTTGGAAGAGCGCCCGGCACCGACCCCTACCACCGCGCTGACCACGTTGTCTGCCCGGAACTACCACGCTTTGATCGACAACCCCATCGTTGTAGCCCCCGCGGTCACCGCTGGATTTTGGGTGAACAACACGCGCGTCACCATCGCGTGCATTGATTTTCGCGGAAAAAAACACGCCGCACACTTCAAATCTTTGTTGGAGGCAGACCTGCAAGCCGTTGCGCAATTCATGCCGGTGCTGCCCGTAGATAACTACACGTTTTTGATCACGGTGGCGGATTTTACCGACGTCGGACAAACCATTCAGGACGCGCAGGCCGGAAACATCAAACCTCTTGCGCTGCTGCGTGTATTGCTGCGCATGAGGGGCCAAGGGTTGGGTGCGCTGGAGCACAACACGTCTTCGCTCTACTTTTTGGGGGATTTTGGCGTGGATCTGCCGGATCTGAATTTGGACGGCCAGTTGGCTTCCTCTGCGGTGCACGAATTCATGCACATCGTAACGCCTTTGGGCCTGCACGCGCCCGCCATCCACGATTTCAACTACGCCAACCCCAGCATGTCCCAACACCTGTGGCTGTACGAAGGCGTCACGGAGTATTTCTCCCACTTGATCCGACTTCAGGGCGGCCGGGTAACGGTGAACGAATTTCTGGCGGAGATGCAGGGCAAAATTCGCTCAGGAGAGCGTTTTCCGTTTGAAAAGATGTCCTTTGCTGAGATGAGCACGAACGTGCTGGAAAAGGGCTACAAAGAGCAGTACGGGCACGTTTACGACCGTGGCGCGGTTCTCGCGTGGCTTTTGGACGCGGAAATCCGACGTCTGACCAACGACGCTCGCTCCCTCCGCGATGTCGTACTGGATCTGCACGCTCAATACGGCCCCAACCGGCCCTTCGACGAAGCCGGCTTCTACGATGCGTTTGCCGCGGCCTCTCATCCGGAAATGCGTTCCTTCTTCTCCCAGTACATCGAAGGGCGCCAGGCCTTGCCGTACGCGCAAATGCTTGCGCCCTTGGGCGTCACCTACCGGGACACGGTCGAGGTTTGGAAAACTGTCTCTCCCTTAGATCGGCGCGAAAACGACCTGCGTTTGGAACCCGGTGTACGGGGAGGCTTGCGCACCGTGAAAAAGGTGGGCAAGGACGAATGGGCCGGATTGCAACCGGGCGACGTGGTGGATTCCGGGAAATTAATAGAAGCCCTGGGGAAAGCTGCTGCCGGCGAAGTACTGACGTTTAACGTGGTTCGGGCAGGCCAGCCGGCCGTTTTGTCGGTTCCCGTGCGCAAGGAGAAGAGTCTTCTTTTCCGCACACTGGACGGCTACGGAATGAATCCAGATCTGGAAAAAGACCCTACGGCTTTGTTCCGCTGGACCACCTTCACGCAAGGCGCATTGGTTCGTTCCCTGTCCAGCGAGCCCATTACGGTACCCGCTCGCCCTTAAATTCATCGCTCTGGCCGTGTGGCCTTAAAATGCAGGTGGAATCGGTTTGTTTTGAACGATTCCCTCAATTCGCTCGCGAACGTCGGGGGTCAGTCGCTCCACGAAGTCCAGCGCTTTTAGATTTTCCTTCAATTGCTCCACCCGCGTGGCTCCCAGCAACGTGCAGCTCACGCGCGGATTGGAAACACTCCAAGCGATGGCCAATTGCGCTGGCGTAGCGCCCAGTTCCGCAGCGAATTCTGCCAACTGCTGAGCGGTGCGGAGTTTCTCCTCCACAACATTGCGTTCTTTGAGCCAAGCCAACTCTTCGCGTTGAAGGCGCATGGCTTGATCGGCGCGATCCAAAGAATACTTGCCCGTCAGAATTCCGCTGGCCAAGGGACTCCACGTGGTCAATCCCAATCCAACTCCGTCGTACAGGGTGGCGTACTCCACCTCTACTTTGTCTCGATGCAGCAAATTGTACTGCGGTTGTTCCACCACCGGGCCAATCAAGTGGTTTTGTCGCGCGTACAGGTGTGCCTCCACTATTTCCGCCGCGCTCCACTCGGACGTTCCCCAGTAGAGAATCTTTCCCTGTTGGATGAGCTGGTGCATGGTCCAGACGGTCTCTTCAATGGGTGTTGATTTGTCCGGACGATGGCAGTAGTAGACGTCCAAATAATCAACCTTCAGCCGGACGAGCGCTGCATGGCACGCTTCCACCAAATGCTTCCGATGCAGACCTTTCTGCGTGGGCAGTTGACCGCCCGCGCCAAAAAACGCCTTGCTGGTCACGGAATAGGTATCCCGACTCCAACCCAAATCTTTCAACAGGTCGCCCATGACTTCTTCGCTGCGGCCGTGGGCATATACCTCGGCATTGTCGAAGAAATTAATGCCGGCGTCGTAGGCAGTCACGAGCAAGTCCTTGGCGGTACTGCGTTCAATTTGATTGCCAAAGGTGATCCAGGTTCCAAAACCCAGTACGCTTACGGGTAGGCCCGATTTTCCCAATTTCCGGTACTCCATGGTGCGCTGGATTAGAACAGTTTACGGTATCCGTGGCAGTAGGGTACGGAACCCTTGTGGTCGTAGTAGTCTTGGTGGTAATTTTCTGCTGGATAAAACTTCGATCGCGGAAGAAGGGCCGTTGCTACGCGGTAGCCCTTCGCCTCAAGCAATCCAATCAACTTCTCAGCCACTGCCTTCTGCTCGTCGTTGGCATAGAAAATCCCGCTCCTGTACTGCGGTCCAATATCCGGACCTTGACCGTTTTCCTGAGTAGGGTCGTGCGTTTCAAAAAACACGCGGAGTACTTGCTCCACAGATACTTGACTCGGGTCAAACTCCACCAAACAGGCTTCAAAGTGGCCTGTCTTTTTGCCACAAACTTGCTCGTACGTGGGGTTCTCAACATGTCCTCCGATGTATCCAACAGTAGTGGTCTTAACTCCCTCCAGTTTTTGAAGGAAAAATTCCGTGCCCCAAAAACATCCGGAAGCAACAACTATGCTCTGCAAATTGGTGTCCAATTCCATTTCTGATTGACTTGATTTTGATTCGACAAATCGCCCAACGGGCTTGCTTGAAAAGCCCCAAGCGGCCACTCCCAAAAGCACCAAAAGCGCTAATCCAGCTAATCCAATCGAAATCATCGGCTTTTGCATTTTTTACAGGTCCATCATTTCCATTCCGCCACCGCCCGGCATGCCCGGTTGACGTCCTCCGCGTCCCTTGCGTTCGTTGTTCTGCTGGCCAAAGCGGTACTGAACATTGACGAAGAAAATGCGGCTTTCGCGGTAACGCTCAAAATCAATATATACCCCGGGGCGATCTTGAATGAACCCAAATTGGCGGGTTTTGAAAACGTCGGACAAGCGCGCTGAGATGCTCAAATGACGTTTCATCAAGTCCACTTTGTAGCCCAAGTCCATACCACCCATCGGTTTACGTACGCCTTGGCCCGTGGGGCCCGCGCCCATTTGCATGTAGGTAATTTGAAGTTGCTGGATTTTACTCAGCTCCACCGTTGCGTTCAATCTGCCGTTCCACCCAAATCCCGATTGTTGCAGGCCAGCCTGCAAATTACCGCCGTCAATGGTGCTGAAGTACGCATCCGCGCTGGCTTGCAAGTTCATCCACGGTACAAAACGGCCCATGGCATTGGCACTCAAACCGTAGCGCTGCCGGGTGCTGAAATTCTGCCAACTCACTACAACCGCCCCGTTGCTGTCCACCGTCAAATAACGACTGAACATATTGGTGGTGTTGTTCATGTAGACGGAACCGCTGATGGATCCTTTGCGGCTGAATTTAACGGCATTGAATTCAAAAGCATGGGTGTTCTCCGGCTTCAAGTCCGGATTTCCTTTGCGGATGCTTTGGGGATTGGAATAATCGACGATGGGGTTCAGGCTCTCTTGACCTGGACGGTTCACCCGCATGGAGTAACTCAATTGAAAATCGGTTCCCTTCTTGGGTGAGTACGTCCAGTAGACGGAAGGGAAGAAACCAGGGAAATCACGCGTCATTCGGGAACCGTCGCGCAACAGAAAAGAAAGAAAAGCATGCTCGTAGCGAAGTCCAACCTGTGCTTTCCACTGGTCGGAAAAAACACGACCGAACGTAGCGTAGCCCGCGTGCACCCACTGATTCATGTCGGTTGTGAACGAACGCAAAGAGTCTTGCAAAAAAGTGCTGCTCAACGGCGTGAGTAATTGCTGTGCTTGCTGATCCGTTCCGCGTTGAAAATACGCGGAACGCATGCCAAAATCCAGCTTGCTTTTGGACCCAACGGGTCGTTCCGAATCTGTTTGAAACGTCAGGTTTCGACCTCCTCCCAAGTTGCTGAAAAACTGCTGATAAGCCCCATGGGTCAACTCGACGGGGTACCCCTCGCCCAGGTC
>CANHXZ010000031.1 GCA_947464785.1 Flavobacteriales bacterium
GGCAAATACCCCACAATCGTTTGTCCGTTTGGAAGGGCCAACAACTTGACGTCGTACCCGGTACCCAAAACCTTCCCGTTGGCCCCAAAAAGGGGCAGTCCCGCCGGACTGATTTTCTGAACCACCGCTGCCTCCGAACCGTCGGTCCGCGTAAATCCCACCAGCAAATTGCCGCTGGCGTCCACCGTCAAGTCCCACGTAGCCAGATAGGTGCCCATGTTTCCGCCCACCACAGACACCCCGTTGGGTCCCAATAAGGGAACCCCCGCCGTGTCCAGCAGCTGCGCGCGAAACTGATAATTCTGCACCCCGCCCACGTTCGTCCAGTACGCCACCCACGTCCGACCGTCCGGCAGCACCTCGCTTTTGGCATCCTCCGTAGAAACATTCGCCACCAAGGTATTCACCGACGTCAACGGCGTCCACTGAGCCATGGCGGCAAAGCCGCCTTGGGCACCGCCCAAAACCCCGCTAAATAAGGCCAAAACCAACAACGCAGTTCGCACCAAAGCGGTTTGTGCTGCGCACGCTCCCCATGCCCTCCGGGCAAAACCCGAATAGCGCCCCATCTCCATCCGACCCGAAATTGTTGTAGTATCCATCCGTAAAAATTCTTTTCCGCGTTGCATTTCTCGCGGCTATCGCATATTAAAGGTACGTTACCCCTTAGTGCCTTTGCACCCCTCCTAGAAAGATGCCAGAGCGGTCGATCGGGGCGGTCTCGTGAAAAGTTTCCCATAGATAAACCGAGTACGTTGCTTTACTACGTTCATAATTCAGTGATTTGATTGCTTTGTAAAGTATCGATTTTATTGGGTATCGGATGTGGGGCTGTTCTTAATTCAGTAATTATTTCGAATATTGTAGTAGTTGATGAAGTACTCCAGTTGTTGGAAGATTCAGTTGCTATCGACATCGAACACCGGAAAAACATACTTTAAAACTTTTTGGTTTTTTGGGAAATTTTCAAAGGGAGAATCAATCCAGATTGCGGCACGAACAGAATTCGTCGGCACGCCAAATGTTTATGGAGTACCCACCTTTTCTCTGGCCTCCAAACGGTCCAGCCAGCGAAACGATCCCTTGAGCAACAGCGGGGTGTTGAACGTGGCAAACAGCGCCATGATGACTAAAATGCTGAAGACCTCAACGTTGATCAGGCCTTCCCGGTACCCAATGTTGGCAATGACCAATTCCATGATTCCGCGGGCATTCAGCCCAATGCCTAAGGTTAGGGCTTTGCGGTGGCGCAAACCGGCATAACGTGCGCCCAAGTAACCTCCCAGTAACTTGCTGGCAAAAGACACCGTAATGACCGCTACCAACAGACCCCAATGTTGAATGGCGCCAATTTGAAACTCCAGGCCAACGCCGGCGAAGAAGATGGGTGCCAGAAATCCCATGGCCATGCCGTGGGTGGTTTTCTCAAACGACGCCATGTTTTTGGGGCCGATTAACTCTTTTGAAAGCAGAAGGGAGGCGAAAAAGGCGCCAATGATGAAGTGCAAGCCGGCACCTTCGGTCAAGGAAGCAAAGATTAAGATGAAGGCAAAGAGGATGGCCAACAACGGTTCTTTGCCGCGCATTAAATGGAGCAGTTTGTCCAACTGGTGTTCCACGAAATTTTCTTGCCGCGTCAGGAAATTGACGGCGCGGTAGGCGAGTACCAGTCCAATGATCAGCAAAACAACCTTGCCCAAAGTCAGTCCAACTTGAAGACCAATGGCTTGGTAACTGGCGCCTTCCATGTTGTGCAAGTCCAGCAGTACGCCCAACAAAGTAAGTGCTAAGACGTCGTCGAATATGGCCACGGAGATCATGCGTTGCCCCACCTCGCTTTTCAGGCGCCCCAAGTCCATGAGAATGCGCACGCTCACAGGCAAGGCCGTGATGGCCACACACAATCCAATAAAGAAGCACGTGACGGTGGGCAAGCCAAATAAGTTGCCCACGAAAAACCCGGAGGTCGCAGGCAAAATAAAGGCAAGTATGGAAATGACGATATTTTTCCCCTTTTGGGACTTCACCATTTCCTGGATGTTGATTTCCAGGCCCGCAATGATCACCAACAAAAAGACGCCCAGTTCCGAGATAACTTTGATTTCGTCGGACCGCACCATGATGTTCAAGACCGACGGTCCCAACAAGATGCCGGCCAAGATTTCACCCAAAAGTGCCGGCTGGCGCAGACGTTCCATGATTTCACCAAAAACCTTGGCCAATACCAACAGCAACAAGAGGTTGGCAAAAAAAGGAAGATGGAGGGCGGGTAGTGGATTCATGGTAGGGTGCACCCAAAGATACGGACCCTAAGAACGCATTGGGTATCTTTGCCCCATGGCGAAAAAGATACGCAAGCAGGACATCCTGGACTACCACGAAGGGAGTCGGCCCGGAAAAATAGAAGTAATTCCCACCAAACCCTCCAATTCCCAACGCGACCTGAGCATCGCCTATTCTCCGGGAGTTGCGGAGCCGTGTTTGGAAATCGCCGCCAACCCGCAAGACGCTTACCGCTACACCGCCAAGGGTAATTTGGTAGCGGTCATTACCAACGGTACGGCGGTATTGGGCTTGGGAGACATTGGCCCGTTGGCCTCCAAACCGGTGATGGAAGGAAAGGGCGTCTTGTTCAAAATATTTGCAGACATAGACACCTTTGACCTGGAGCTGGATACTAAGGATCCGGACAAGTTCATCGAGACGGTGAAGATCTTGGCACCCACCTTTGGGGGCATCAACTTGGAGGACATTTCCGCGCCCGACTGTTTCTACATTGAGCAACGCTTGCGCGAGGAGTTGGACATCCCCATCATGCACGACGACCAGCACGGCACGGCCATCATCACCGGCGCCGCCCTGCTGAACGGCCTGGAGGTAGTTAAGAAAAAAATCAGCAAGGTCAAGGTGGTGTTCAACGGCGCCGGAGCCAGCGCCATCAGCTGCGCCACCCTGTACCTTTCTTTGGGCGTAAAACCCGAAAACCTGACCGTGTGCGATTCCAAGGGCGTGATCCACGCGGACCGTACGGACCTCACGCACGAAAAAAAGCGTTTTGCGCGCGCCACCAAACTGCGCACCCTGGAAGAAGCACTCAAGGACGCCGACGTTTTTGTGGGTTTGTCCAAAGGCAACATTCTGAGCCAAGACATGGTGCGGAGCATGGGCAAGAACCCCATTGTTTTTGCGCTGGCCAACCCGGATCCGGAAATAGACTACGCCGCCGCAATGGAGGCCCGCAAGGACATCATCATGGCCACCGGACGGTCGGACAACCCCAACCAGGTCAACAACGTACTGGGTTTCCCGTTCATTTTCCGCGGCGCCCTGGACGTGCGCGCCACCAAGATCAACGAAGCCATGAAGTTGGCCGCCGTACACGCCATTGCCGGCTTGGCCAAGGAATCCGTTCCGGAGGTGGTGAATTTGGCCTACGGCGAGCGCAACCTGGCCTTCGGCCCTACCTACTTGATTCCCAAACCGTTTGATCCCCGATTGATCTACACCGTGGCGCCGGCCATTGCCCGTGCGGCCATGGAGAGCGGCGTGGCCCAAAAGCCCATTACGGATTGGCACGCCTACGAAGAGCAGTTGCGCAACCGCTTGGGCCGGGACGACAAGTTCGTTCGGTTGATGATGCAAAAGGCACGGTCTGCCCCCAAACGCTTGGCGTTCAACGAGGCCGACACCTACCGCGTGCTGAAAGCTGCTCAGATTTGCTACGAAGAAGGCATCGCAGAACCCATTTTGTTGGGCGATCCCGAGCGCATTGCCCAACTCAACGAGGAGTACCACTTGGGCTTGGAGTCTTTGACCATCGTGGACCCCCGCATGCCCAAAGCCCCCAACGCTGAAGAGTACGCAGCCGCCTACTACAAGGATCGTCAGCGCCGCGGCATCAGCCAGGAGGAAGCCCGACGCCTCATGCGCAACCGAGATTTTTACGGCCCGATGATGGTCAAACAGGGACACGCGGACGCCTACGTAACCGGCAGCACCACCAAGTACTCCCGCGCCGTGAAGCCGGTGATGGAAATCCTGGGCCCCAAGGGTCCCAACACGCGCGTAGCAGGCATGTACGTCATGCTGACCAAGCGCGGCCCCATGTTCTTCGCAGACACCACGTTGAACGAGGACCCCACAGCAGAACACTTGGCGCAAATCGTTGCGGTGGTGGCGCAGTCCGTGAAGCGAATGAACATCGTCCCCAAAGTGGCCCTACTGAGCTTCAGCAACTTTGGGTCGCATCGGGGCGTGTTGCCCACTAAAATGCGCAAGGCCTTGGACCTCATTCGGGAGCGCATGCCGGATTTGATCATCGACGGCGAGATGCAGGCGAACTTTGCCGTGGACAATGCCCTTTTGAAGGAAATGTTCCCGTTCTCGGACTTGGTAGACAACGCCCCCAACGTGTTCATATTCCCGGGATTGGCGTCCGGCAACATCTCTTACAAGCTCCTGCAAAGCCTGGCCGGAATGGAGGCCATTGGCCCGTTGTTGACCGGTTTGGAGTATCCCGCGCACGTGCTGCAAATGGGCTCCAGCGTCCGCGAGATCGTCAACACGGCCGCCATGGCAGTAGTAGACGCGCAGACGCGCGGCAAGAAGTAAGCATTTCGCACCACCAAATAAAAAGGGGCGGTCTCGTGGGAGGCAGCCCCTTTTTTATGCGCCTGGCGGGTGCTCTCCGTTTGTGGGGCGCTCCTAAGCCGCCCGATTCACGCCCACCACCGCGGGGAGGCGCGTAAAGGCAAAGGCCGCACCGGCAGCCAACACACCGCACACCACCCACAATACCGCAAAACCGGTTTCGGGATTGGAAAAAGCAGCGACCGTTCGGGTGCCCAACAAAGGCGCCAGGATGTGTGCTGTTGAATAGGCTCCGGCGTACATCCCTAAGTAGCGTCCTCGTGCTTGATCGCCCCCCCGTTTGGTGGCGTACGTCACCATGAAGGGCATGGCCAAAATTTCGGAGAAGGACAGGAGGGCCATGTTCAGCAGCATGCCGGTAAGGCCGGGTAGTACCGGCAAGGCCCAGAAGCCCAGGGCCAGCACGGCGCAACCGGCGGCAATGACCTTGCGGGGAGCAAAGCGGTTTCCCAACCATTGGACGGTGACCATTTCAAACAAGACCACCACAAAGCCGTTGAAGGCAATGATCCAACCGATTTGATCTTCGGACCAGTGGTGGACGGTTCGGTAGAAGAGGGGGAGTGCGCCAATCAATTGGAAGAAAACGGTGGCGTACACCAGGACCAGCAGGACAAAACCCAAAAAGGGACCGTCGGACCAGGGGGATTTTCCGGAGGGGTTGGCGGTGGAGGGAACGGTGCCCGGATGCGGCACCTTGGGGGCGTAGGAACCCCGTCTGCCGCGAAAGTAGTAGGCCAGAAATCCGGCCGCCACCAAACACGTGACGGCGTCGGCATAAAAAAGTCCTTGGTAGCTCCACAGGGCAATGGCTCCGGCCAGTGCGGGCCCCACGGTGAAGCCCAGGTTGACGGCCATCCGGTTGAGGGAGAAGGCCTTGGTGACTTTGTCTGGGGGAGAAAACGCGTAAACGGCTGCTCCGTTGGCCGGTCTCAGGGTGTCCGCAATCGCTGCCGTGGCGAAGACGCCCAGGAACAAGCCCCAAAAAGAGGTGAGGAAACTCAGCGCAAAAAAGCCGATGCCTCCGCCCGTGAGGGCCATGACCTGCACCCAGTAGGAGCCCAACTTGTCCGTCAGCCAGCCACCGCTGAGGGAGCCCACCACGGAGCCGGCGCCAAAGGCCGCCATGACCCATCCGGTGTCTTCCAAAGAGAAGTGCAACGCTTGGGTGAGGTACAGGCTCAAGAAGGGCAGCACCATGGTGCCGCTCCGGTTCACGAACATGATGGTGGCCAGCACCCACGCATCGCGCGTGAGACCGGAAAAGGCGTCGGTATAAAGGGCACGGATTTTGCGCACGGCACTGCAAAGATACCTTACCTTTATCCCGATGAGGACGCAAATTTCTTTGTTTTTTACCGCCCTGGCCTTGGCGGTTTCCCTGCCGGCTTGGAGTCAGGTGCGCAACGGCGAACTGTTCAACGGCGAGCGCGAGTGGATCCACGAATACGGCTACACGCTGGGTGCGGTGTTGGGTTCCTACACGGGAACGCCGATGGCGTACCACCTGAACCAAAGCATTGTGTACACGCCTCGGTTGGTTTTCCCCTTCAAGAATGCGGGATCTTTGGACGTGGTGCCCAACGTGGGAGTGGGGCTGACCTCGTCGCTTTTGCTGGGACGCTCCAACCTGATTGCCAGCGAATTGGGCTGCATGGTGCACCTGAATTCCGGATTGGGATCCACTTTGGACAACGCCTCCACCTTTGGAGCGTTCTACGGCTTGGGCCTTCAATCCTACACCATCCACATCTTTGATTTTTTCAACCCGGACGTGCCTCCTTACCAACCGCAGCCCTACTTGGGCCCGGCCGTGGACGGCGGCATCCGTTTCTTCCTCTACGGGTCTCCGGTCTCGCTTTCGGTGCAGTACGGCCCCAGCTTGTACATTCCCCCCTCCGCGCGCGGAATTGGGGTATCCGGTTACATCACCGGACGGCTGATGTACGGGATGTACTGAGCCCGTCGTGGGTGGTTCGGCAACCCGACGGTCCCTCTTTGGAGCTGCACTGATGCCGTACGCCCCGAGTCTAGGCGGTCAAAAGCGCCTTCACCGCATCCGCCAACACCTTACCATCCACCTGTCCGGCAAGTGCCGTGCGGCAGGCACCAATGGCCTTGCCCAAATCCCCGGGGCTGCTGAATCCTTGCGCTGTTAAAACGGCGCGAACGGCCTCGTGCAAGGCGTCGCCCTCAAGCTGTGCGGGAAGGTAGCCCTCAATAACCTTCAACTGTGCTTCTTCCGGCTCGGCCAAATCCGGACGGTTTTGCTCGCGGTAAATGGTGGCGCTTTCCAGACGTTGTTTTTTCAAGCGTTGGAGCAACTGAATTTCTTGCTCTTCCGTTAAATCGCCGGAGGCGCCGGGTTCTGATTTAGCCACCAAAACGGCGGCGCGAATGGCGCGAACGGTCTCGAGTCTGTTTTTATCTTGGGCCTTCATGGCGGACTTGAGGTCCTCCATCAGGCTCGCTTCCAATGCAGCCATATAGTGATTTTTTGGGTTCGCGTAAAAAAAATAAGACCCCGGTGGGGACCACCGGGGTTTGTAAAGAGGGGACTCAATCCACGTTGTCGTGGAGGAATCGGTTGTGCGTGCGGAACGTGAGGTCGTCGCCTTCTCCGTTCAACGAGGTGTTGCTCAAGGGATTTTGCTGGGAGATCAAACTGTGATCCACGGCAACCCCTGCGCGCTGAAACGCAGGAACTTGGGCGTACTCTTCTGCGCCGGTGCGCTGCACGTTTTTGAAGGTGTGGTTGAAGGCACGCAAACTTTTGCGACGGTCGGCAGCCATTTGCTGCATGGCGTCTTCCACGCGCTGTTCCAAGGGATCCGGGGAGGCACTGGATGACACGTAGTCTTCCACCGCGGGTGCCGGGGTGTGTAAGGTTTTAACTTCAAAGCGCAAGTGGGCAGGCACGGGCGGCTCCGACGGTGCCACTGCTGCGGGTTTGCGGATGCCCAAGGCTTCCTCCAGGGCCAAGTACTGGTCCAAGGTGTGTCGCTTGACGCCGTCTTCTTCGCTCGCGGCAACCGCCGTTTCTGCAGGAATTTCAGCGGTTGGCAGTTCCGCGTGCTCCAGTTCATCAACCCCGTCAGCGACGTCCGTTGGGTTAAGGTCAGCGGCAGGCAACGGAAGATCCCACTCCATAACGGGAGCGCCGGCGTCTTTGCGGGCAAAGGCTTCGTCCGCCCCTAAATCAAAGGGGGAGACCAAGTCAACTTCCGGCGCGATGGATGCCACGGCCTCAGGAGCCGCGTCCCGGATGATGAAGTCGTCGAAATCAAAGAGGCTGGGGCTGGCGTCAAACGCAAAAGAAGGAGCTTCTTGTGTTTCTGCTGCTGCGATTTCGTGCGTGTCCGTTCGTTCGAACGCTTCGGGTGCCTCCATTTCGTGGGCGGCAACCGCTGCACTTTCGTACGAAGCACTGGGCTCCAGCACGGATACTTCAGCGGCGATGGGTTCCTCCACAGGTACGGCAGCAGCTGGGGTCAATGCTTTTGGGGCGTCGGACTCTAAGGGGGCGTCAAAAGCGGCGTTCCGCAAGGCGCGTTCCGCAAAGGGATCCAAGCTGTGGAACACCTTAGCTTCTTCTTGGGGAGCCAGTCCGGCGCGGATGGAATTGGCTTCAAAACCCGTAGCGATGACCGTCACTTGAACGGCTTGGCCCAGGGAAGAATCTTCGCCAATGCCCATGATGATGTTGGCCTGCCCGCCGGCTTCTGTTTGAATGAAATCGTTGATTTCGCCAATCTCGTCGAAGGTGATTTCGTGCTCGTTGGAGCCGGAGACAATCAGCAACAGGACGTTTTTGGCGCCCCGAATGTGGTTGTCGTTGAGGAGGGGGCTGTCCAAGGCGCCGGCAATGGCTTCGGTGGCGCGGTTGGGGCCGCCTGCGGCAAAGGAGCCCATGAGGGCGGTTCCGCTGCCGGCCAGAACGGTCTTGGCGTCGCGGAGGTCAATGTTGGTACGGTAGTGGTGGGTGATGACTTCGGCGATGCCGCGGGCGGCGGTGGCCAGCACTTCGTCCGCCTTGTTGAAGCCGGCTTTGAAGCCGAGGTTCCCGTAAACTTCGCGCAACTTGTTGTTGTTCACCACAATGAGGGAATCCACGTTGGCGCGCAATTTCTCGATGCCCGCTTCTGCCTGGCGCGAGCGCACGTTTCCTTCAAAAGCAAACGGCAGGGTGACGATGCCCACGGTGAGGATGCCCATTTCTTGGGCGGCTTTGGCGATGACGGGGGCGGCTCCGGTTCCGGTGCCACCGCCCATGCCGGCGGTGATGAACACCATCTTGGTGTTGGTGGCCAGGAGGGCTTTGATGTCGTCTGCGCTTTCCAGGGCGGCGCGTTCCCCGATTTCGGGGTTGGCGCCGGCGCCCAAACCTTCGGTCAAGCTCTGGCCCAACTGAATTTTGGTCTCTACCGGGCTGTGCTCCAGCGCCTGCGCGTCGGTGTTGCACACCACAAAATCGACGCCGTTGATGCCGGCCAATTTCATGAAGTTAACCGCGTTGCTTCCGCCGCCGCCCACGCCAATGACCTTGATCACGGACGAGCGGTTTTTGGGTAGGTCAAAATGCAAACCAGTGTTTTCGGGAGTGTGCATATAGGGGTGCTTGTGTGCAATTATTCTTCGTCGATGAATTTCACAAATCGATTGACCCACGATTCAAAGAAGTTGGGTCGTTTGGAGGCGAGTTCGGGGGTTGGGTTCGTTTCGGTGTCTGCGGACTCGCCTTCCTCGGGGGTATCGATGGAGAGCGCATTCAGAGGATTGGGCGCAATCGGTGCGGCGTTCGTTCCGTTGGTTGGTGCGAAAGCGGCCGCCGGGGCTTGCCCAAGGGGTGCAAATTCCGGACTGTACACGGATTCCAATTCCGGATTGGTCACCATGGGGAACTCAATCTTGCTCTCCAAGCCTTTCATGAGCAAGCCTACCGCCGTGGCGTAGATGGGGCTGGACAATTCAGCGCCGTCGGCCTGGCCCGCCAAATGTTCGTTGGGGTAGCCAATGCGCGTGTACATTCCGGTGACGTATTCCACCAATTGCTTGATGTGCTTGAGTTGGGATCCACCGCCCGTCAGTACGATGCCAGCAATCAGCTTTTTGCGCGGTTGGTCGTGCCCGTAGGCCTTGATTTCTGAGTAAACGGCCTCAATGATCTCGACGCAGCGGGAATGAATGATTTTGGACAGCGTTTTCAGGCTGATTTCCTTGGGGTCGTGCCCGCGCAGGCCAGGAATGGAAACGATTTCGTTGTCTTTGTTTTCGCCCGGCCACGCAGAGCCAAAACGAACCTTCAGGAGTTCGGCTTGCTTTTCAATGATGGAGCAGCCCTCCTTGATGTCGTTGGTGATCATGTTGCCGCCAAACGGAATGACGGCGGTGTGCCGGATGATGCCGTCCTTGAAGATGGCCACGTCCGTGGTGCCGCCTCCAATATCTACCAAAACTACGCCGGCCTCTTTCTCTTCTTGGCTCAAAACGGCCTCAGCAGAAGCAAGGGGTTCCAGGTTGATGTCGTGCACCTCCAGGTTGGCACTTTTCACGCAGCGCGCAATGTTGCGGATGCTGGTGACTTGGCCCACCACAATGTGGAAGCTGGCTTCCAAACGGCCGCCGTACATGCCGCGGGGCTCAAAGATCTCGCCCTGGCCGTCCACTCGGTATTCCTGCGGAAGCACGTGGATGATCTCCTCGCCGGGGTTCATGACCAGCTTGTGCACGTTGTCCGTCAGTCGGGTCAAATCCGCTTCCTCAATGACGGATTCGCGGTCCTCGCGCGTGATGTAGTCCGAGTGCTGCAGGCTGCGGATGTGTTGGCCGGCAATTCCCACCACCACACTGTTGATGGTCAGTTGAGCATCTTCCTCCGCCAATGCGGTGGCGCGTTGGATGGAATCGACGGTCTGCACGATGTTGGTGACGACGCCGCGCTGCACCCCCAAGCTGGGCGCTTTGCCCATGCCGATGATTTCAATTTTGCCAAATTCGTTGCGTTTGCCAACGATGGCTACAATTTTGGTGGTGCCTATGTCCAGTCCAACTGCGATTTTTTCCATGGCGATCAGTCTTGAAGGGTGTAAACCACTTGGCCGTTGAAGCGAACGTTCACCGTTTCCAGTGAGTCCAACAACCCGGCTTGGGTGAGGTAGGTGTAAAAAACAGAGAGTCGGTCCGCTTTGTCTTGGAAGTGCAGCGGCCGGCCCCAAACCAAGGCATGGTCCGCAAAAACGGGGTAAGCAGTAAAGGTTCCCACCCGGTTCACTTCCAACCCAGACCATCCGCCCGGAAACGTGGAAGCGGCGGAAGCGCGCTCCAGCAAACGGAATCCCTGGGCAATGCGCGCAGAATCCAAATCGCCGGTGAGCACTGGAACGGGGGCCGAAGCGCGCGGCGACAGGGGCATAGCGCCCCCGTGGCTGTCCAAATAGTAGGACGTATTTGCTTGAATTACACGCACTTTAGCAACTTTTTGTTTCACACGGGCATGGATAGTCCCATCCCAAGTTGAAAATACTTCGGCTTTTTCAACCAGTGGATGTGACTCCAAGGTTTCTTCCAACAATCGAATGTTAATTTCTTTCTGCGATTTTCCCGAATAAGGGGCCCCAATTCGCACCACCAATCGACGCAAATCTTGTTCGTCCAGCAGGGGCTGATCTGCGGGCTGTTCCAACGTCCACTGCATGCCGGCCACCTTTTGATTGCCAGACCGGTGCGCGCCTTCCGCGGCCCCCCAGAACAACCCCAACACGCCCCCCAAGAGGAGCGCGGTTTGCAGGTATTTTTTCCAGGAGGTTTTCACGATTTCAGACGTTTGGTTTTGGGTGCAGTTCGGTGCAATTAGTACTGGGAAAGTTGGGTAAAATGGGCTTCAAATACAGGAACCAATCGGTCGATGTCTCCGGCACCCAAGGTCATCAGCAAGGATGGGTTGGCTTTAAGAACCCAATCCACAGCCTCTTGGGGAGCCAAAACTTGCGGTCGTTTTTCTTCCGGAAAGGCCGCGGCCAGGGCCTCTGAGGTGATGCCCGGAAGGGGCAATTCCCGCGCGGGGTAGATGGGCAAGAGCACCACGGTGTCTGCTTCCTGCAGCGCCTCGGCGAATTCGGGAAGAAAGTCCCGGGTGCGCGTGAAGAGGTGGGGCTGAAAGAGGGCGGTTATGGGCCGACTGGGGTGCAGTTGGCGCGCGGCCCGCAGGGCGGCGCGCAATTCGGTGGGGTGGTGGGCGTAGTCGTCAATATACACGGTGGCTTCCGTCCGCACCCGAACATCGAACCGTCGGGCCACCCCGCGGAACGACGCGATTGCGGCGCAAATATCTTCCGTCTTCACCCCCAGCAAGTGGGCAGCTGCGGCCGCGCCCACCGCATTCTCAATGTTGTGGCGCCCGGGGAGACCCGCGCGAACCCCCCGTATTTCAACGCTTTCCAAGCGCAAATCAAAGACTTGGTAACCGTTTTCGGTGCGCAGGTTGGAAGCGGAGTACGGGGCGTCGGGCGCGTCCACGCCGTAGGCAATGCCGCCCAAGTTCAGGCCGTTGGCCTCCAGCAAGGTGCCGCCGTTGCCCAAGGTGAGTTCTGCGAAGGCCTCAAAAGCCAAGCGCGCGCCTTCGGCCGTGCCGTAAATGTCCAAATGGTCCGCGTCCGTGCTGGTGACCAAGGCCACACGGGGGCGCAGGTGCAGGAACGATCGGTCAAATTCGTCTGCTTCCACCACGGTGATGGGACCGGTCCCGGCCACGCGGTTGGAGCCAAAGTTGGTGGCGATGCCGCCTAGAAAAGCACGCGCTCCGGTTCCTGCTTGAAACAAGATCCAGGCCAGTAAACTGGACGTGGTGGTTTTTCCGTGGGTGCCGCCTACCGCCACGCACAGGCCGTCGTTGGCCCAAGCGGCCAAAACTTCTGCGCGTTTGTGGAACGCAAAACCGCCTTGAGAAAAGTGGATTCGTTGGGGATGGTCCGCGGGAATGGCCGGCGTCCACACCACCAAAACTTCACCCGGCGTGTTGAATGCGGCCGGTAGGGATTCCACGCTGTCGTCCGTGGTGAACCAAACGCCTTCCGCCACCAGGGCGTCCGTGAGCGGGGAGGGAGTTTTGTCGTATCCACCAACCTTCCAGCCCAGGGCCAGGGCGTGCCGTGCCAGCGCGCTCATGCCAATGCCGCCAATGCCCAAGAAGTAGGCCGTGCGAACGGGGGGAAGTTGCAAGGCGCTCATCACAGGGCTTGAACAATGTGTTCCACAATAGCTTCTGTGGCGCCCGGAAGGGCTAGGCCGCGTGCCGCCGCGCTCAGTGCTGCCCGACGGTCCTCGTCCGCCATCAATTCCAGAACACGATCGGTCAGTTCCGCCCGTTGGGTTTCCGGCAACAACACGGCAGCGCCGGCGCGCTCAAAGGCCCGGGCGTTGTGCGTTTGGTGGTCTTCCGCCACGTTGGGCGAGGGCACCAAGATGGCCGGCATGCCTGCGCAGGCCAGTTCGCTCAGCGTTCCCGCACCCGCCCGGCTGATGACCAAATCAGCAGCGCGGTAGACGGCGGTCATGTCCTGAACAAAAGCGGTGAGTTGCAGGCCGGGCGTGTTTTTAGGCAGACGCGCGGCAATTGCGGCATGGTACAAGGCACCGCACTGCCACACCACCTGCACTCCGGCAGCGGTCCAGTGGGGCCAAGCGGCCTCTACGGCCTGATTGATGGCGCGGGCGCCCAAGCTGCCGCCCAGCACCACTAAGATGGGCTGCGCGGGATTCAGTCCCAGTTTGAGGGCGGCTTCCGTTCGTTGGTCATCCGTTCGGGGGGAAGCAGCCAAAGCGGCCACGGCGGCCCGGACGGGGTTGCCGGTTTTGAACGTACGGTCCGCGGGGAACCAGCGCTCCAGACCGTCGTACGCCACGCAAATGGCGCGCGCTTTTTGGGACACCCCGCGGTTGGTCACGCCTGCGTAGGAGTTTTGTTCCTGCACCACCGTGGGGATTCCCATGCGTTGGGCCATCCACAGGGTAGGGGCGCTGGCGTAACCGCCGGTCCCTACGACCAAATCGGGTTGAAACCGACGCAAAATCCCGCGGCACAGCCACAGGCTGCGGAGGATTTTCCACGGCAGGCTAAAGTTCGCCGCCAGGCGCTGGCGCTGGAACCCAGCGATGGGCAATCCCGTGATGGGGTACCCGGCCGCGGGGACCTTTTCCATTTCCATTTTGCCCAAGGCGCCTACGAATTCTACTTCGCAATGCGGGAAACGCGCGCGAAGACCGTCGGCAATGCTGACCGCCGGGAAGATGTGACCGCCGGTGCCGCCGCCGGAAAGGAGGAATCGCAGGGGTTGGCTCATAGGGACGGTTCTTCGTTGGGTTCTTTGGATAGAAGGGACTCGGAGCCGCCCAGGGCAAAGGCGCCGTCGGCCTCCGCCTCTTCTCCCTCGCCGCGGGAAATGCCTAGAATCATGCCCATGGCCAAGCACGTCATCAGAATGGACGAACCTCCCTCACTCACCAGAGGAAGTGTTTGACCGGTCACCGGGAACAAATCCACCGCCACCATCATGTTGGTAAAGGCTTGAAAAACAATGGAAAAGCCCAGGCCAATGGCCATTACGTGGCCCGTGGCGTCTGTGGCGCGTTGCCCCACCCGCACCGATTGTAGGAAGATCCAAACGTAGACCAAAACCAGGGCTCCTCCGCCCAGAATTCCCCATTCCTCCACCACCAAGGCGTAGATGAAGTCCGTGTTCTTTTGCGGCAGAAAGTTCTTTTGAATGCCGCGTCCGGGACCTTGGCCCACCAGGTGGCCTTGAGCAATGGCCATTTTGGCCATGTCCACTTGGTACGTGTCCGCGTTTTCTTTGGTGCCGGCAAAATTCTCAATGCGTGAGATCCAGGTGTCTACGCGGTTGGGGAAAACACCCGGGAAGGCCTTAGCCGCCAACACAAACAGCAGCAGCAAGCCGACGGCAATGCCCAACAGTTGTAGATAGGCCTTTCGGGGGAAATTAGCGGTCCAGAGCACCACGGACGCGTTGATGAAAATCAAGGCCGCCGTAGACAAGTTAGCCGGCAACACCAAGCCGCAAATCAGTCCCAACGGGAGCACTACATTCCACCACGATTCTCCCAGCGTTTTTGGGGCGTTTTTCTTGGTCAGTACCCGGCTGAGGTGAGCCAGGAGCACAATATTGGCCAAGGCCGACGGTTGAAAACTGAGGCCCGCAAACCGGAACCAACGCGCAGCGTTGGCGCCGGCAATGGTGTCTCCTTGCGCCAGGGTGTACGCCAAAAGAGCGGTGACCACAAAAAGGCCCAAAAATGCCGCCGCGCCGTAGTATTTACTGGGAATCCGATGCACCACCACGGCCAAAACCACGCCCAGTGCGGCAAAGAACACGTGGTTGCTAAATCCGGCCCGACTCCCGCTGAAAACCGGCAGAAAGGAAAACACCACCAACGCCAGAAACAACATCCACAGAATGGTGTTGCCTTGGAAGAATCGTCGGATGAGTGCGCGCACGGCTGGGTAGGTTGGGGGAATGTGGCTTGATTGAATGAAGGAGGCTGTGCGGGGAGATTACAGGCTGTGAACGTTTTCTTTGAACTGTCGGCCGCGCTCCTCGTAGTTTTGGAACAAA
>CANHXZ010000032.1 GCA_947464785.1 Flavobacteriales bacterium
CAAACTTGGGAATTTTACTGGGTCCGAGATCCAGAGAAAAAGGCGGCCTTGGTGGAGGCGTGTCTGAACCAACCTGCCGCGAAAACAGCGGCTGAATTGCTGGTTGCGGTCTCGCGTCACGATTTGTGGCGCCAGCGCAACAACCAAATGTTGGGACTGTTCAACCCGGAGAAAATCGCCAAGAGGAAATCCGCCTACCAGTACCACAACGTGGTGATTCCCATGGCCTACGAACAAGGAATTTTGGAATGGCGCGGCTGGGTCAAACGTTTGGCCATGTGGGCCCGTGGCCTTTCCAAGCCCACCCCCCGCAGTCCCAAAAGCAATTCAGACATGCGAGTCATTGGGCATAAGTCCGTGGCGTTGGCTTGCGAAAATTTGATGTTGGCCTTCCGAGCTAACGGATTCGACACCTGCCCCATGGAAGGTTTCGACGGCGTTCGCGTTCGGCAGATTCTGAACTTGCCTTCGAGTGCGGAAATCACCATGGTGGTATCTGCTGGAAAACGCGCGGAGAATGGCGTCTACGGCAAACGACTGCGGTTTGATTCGGCGCAATTCATCAAAGAAGTATGAGGTGTACGGTACTTAGCACCCCAGGAAAGCGGGTGTTTTATGCAATTTTGCTTGTGTGTTTGCAGGTGACAATGCCTTTGCATGCTTGGGCCGAACCTGTTGCTTCGAACCCATTCCCCTATGCCCTCAAGAGCAATTTAGACCTGCCGCTCTTGGGATTTGCCGTGCTCAGCGCCGCGGGCTCGCACCAACTTCCCGTTCAACAAGTACTTAATCTAAACGATCGCAACAGTTTATCATTAAATCAGTTAAACATCTTAGATCGTCCATTTGCTGGCCGCTATAATTCCCAGGCGGCCCTTCGGTCCGATGCCGCCGTTTACGCCGCCATGGGATCGGCCGTTGCCACACCTTTGCTGCCCGCATCCCTGGGGTTTTGGAATCGGTCCAGGACGCTTGGCGTACTGTGCCTTGAAGCGAATTTAACCACCTACGGACTCACCGAAACCTCCAAGCGATGGGTTGCACGGGCGCGCCCGCTGGCTTATCCGGAAAGTACCGCACCGGTTTCCGAGTGGCAACAACCGGATGCGCGGGCTTCCTTTTTCTCCGGTCACAGTTCCCTGGCCGCGTGCAACGCAGTCTTTGCGGCCACCGTTTGGTCCGACTTGAACCCCAAATCCAAGTGGACTCCGTGGGTGTGGGCCGGAGCCGTTGCACTCCCCACCTACACCGCTTGGCAGCGCGTGGAGGCTGGAAAACACTTCCCGACCGATGTACTTGTAGGGCTGGCGGTTGGAGCCGCCGTGGGCCGACTGATCCCGGTCCTGCACCGCGCAGCGCAGCCAAGGAAATTGCAACCCAAACCCATTTCTTTGCTGTGAGGCGTTTGGTTCGTTTGGTGTTTTTTGTGGCGTCGGCATTGCTCGCGTTGCTGGCCCTTCTTTTGACTCGACTTTTGGGACGTCGCCCGCACGTCCACGACTGGATTTACAAAACCTGGCGCCGCTCCTTTCTTTGGGCCATGGGCATTCGCGTTGCATCCCGCGGCAGTGAATACAACGGTCCAGCGCTGATGGTGGCCAATCACCGGTCGTATGCTGACGTGTTGTTTGTTCACTCCCCGCTGCCTGTGGTTTTTTTGAGCAAAGCAGAAGTTCGAAATTGGCCTTTGATCGGATGGGCCGCTCGGGCCTTGGACACCGTGTTTGTGGACCGCTCCAACAAAGACAACCGTCGAGCTGCGCGAGAGGCGTTGCGAGAACGCATGCACCACGGCGAATGCCCCGTGGTGTTTCCGGAAGGTACCACCGTCGCCGAAGGGTTGCTGCCGTTCCATCCCGGGATGTTTGCCGTTGCGGCTGAGGAAGGGTGGACCGTGGTGGCAACCGCTCTGGAGTACTCAGACCCCAGCATGGCGTGGGTGGGAGATGAAGCTTTTGTTCCCCATTTGCTGCGCGTGTTGGATCACCCGCGCTGGACCGTCCATCGAGCGGTATCGCCTCCCTTTCAAAACCGCGATGCCGACGCCCTTCAGCGTGAAGTCCGAGCTTGGATGGAGGAAAACCTGGATTCTTTGCGCCGCGATGCCCAAAATAACTAGATTTTGCGAAAAAACACCCGAATTGGGTGGCGTCGAAGAACCAAACACAACCGAACGCGTTGTCCTAGCTATGGCTTGGAACCGAGCAACAGCACCACTTCTGGACGCCTTAGACGCAGAGTGGATTCAGAATACGCACGAAGCACCGCTTTTTTTCCAGCCTGTTTGGCTGAGTGGATTGGAACAACACAACACCGGATGGCAAGCAGAAGGCTGGCGGTGGTACCGAAAAAACGGAACCGTTGCAGCCCGAGCCGTGGTACATCGCGTCTCCGTGTCAACGAATCAAGGCGACTCTTACGTCCAAACCGACCGAGCTTCCACCGGTGGCGCTTTCCGAAATTTACTGCGCCGCTGGGCTCCTAAAGGCTTCAATACCACCGTGGTTGGCCCTCTTTTTGCAACCGACCTCCACCCCATTTTCTTTCATGCAAGCGCAACGGAAGAAGAGCGGATTTCCATTACAGAGGACTTAACGTCCGCTTTGTTGCGCGAAAAAAGCAGTGTTTTGTTGGTCAAAGATGCCGGCGTTCCGTTGGCCCAGGAGCAAACGAACTGGTTGCATCGCGGCTTTCATCCCTACGAGGTGGAACCGCTGATGGAGCTTACGCTGGATCCGGATTGGAAGAACGAAACCGACTACTTCGCCGCATTCAAAACCAAATTCCGGACCAAGGCCCTTTCGGTTCGATCGCGGAGCGCGTCTTGCCGTTCCGTTTCTGTTCGTGCCGACAACTGGGACCTTTGGTTTCCTTCGCTGCAGGATTTGTACCAACAAGTTGAATCGCGAGCAGGTTTTAAACTGCATCCCTTTCCGTTGGGTGTATTGAAAACGTGGCTCACCACTGCAGCAGAGTTTGTGCACCTGTCGGTCTATTTGCACGGCGAAGACGACCAACCCGTAGGTTTTCGATTTGGTTGGATGCATCGGGGAGCCCTTCACGCACTTTTCGTTGGCATGGATTATTCCCAACACAAAGACCTGTGCATTTACCCGCGAATGCTCTACGATTTTGTTGAATTTGCGATTGAAAATCAAGCAGAAACCGTCCACTTGGGCAGGACTGCCGCTGAAATGAAAAGCGGATTGGGAGCCGTGCCCATCCGATCAGCCGGACTAACCCGTGCTGCTAATCCCCTTCTAAACGCCATGATTCAACCCTTCCTAAAAAAAGTTATTCCGCCAACGTACCGAGTGGACCTGCCGTTCAAAAAAATACTTCCGTTGCTGCTTGTGGGTACCGTTGTAGGCCTGGGACCCAACGCTCTTGGACAAAACCCCGAACCGAAGGGACTGAACTACACTGCGCTCTCCAGTTGGGCCATGCATCCGGCCGTTCCTTTTCGTTCCGAAGTACTGGACTTGCCTCGCTATGCACCGTCCAAAGAATCACCCGTGCGTCCCGCCGTGTTCTACGTATACCCCACTTTCTACGATCGAGGCACGTCCTGGGGAGTAAATCCCCGAGATCCAAAGCACCACAAGGAGGTAATCGATAAGGCACTCCCCAACCAGGCCGGTGTCTTTGTCCAAAATGCGGACGTTTACGTTCCCTACTACCGCCAAATGCGCATCGACGGCTACTACACTCAGGTTCCCGAAGATCGAACGGCCGCCCGCGCGGCATTCGACACCGCCTATTCCGACGTAGTTCGAGCCTACCGCGTTTTTTTAACCACGGTTCCGTCCGGCACCCCCATTGTTGTTGCGAGCCACAGCCAAGGGACCAACCACGCAGAACGACTGTTGCGCGAAGTGATCTTACCGGATTCCGTGCAACGATCGCGTTTGCTTCTGGCCTATTTGATTGGAATGCCCATTCTTAAGAATTCATTAGAACCCTATTGTCAGCCTTGTACTACTCCGGATCAAACCGGCTGCTTTGTTTCCTGGAGAACCTTCGGGAAAGGTTTTTTTCCGAAGGTATACGGAGACTCCATCGCAACCATCAACCCCATGACCTGGATTGAAAGCATGCCCACGAATCCTGCCGATAACCACCAAGGAATTCTCTTTGGCTCCGGGGCCTTGAAACACCCCCGCTCCTTGGTTGTCTCTGCTGAATCCGGCACCCTTCAGGTCCGCGAACTGTACATGCCCTTTGCCGTTTTCTATCGATGGAAAAACTACCACATAGGCGATTACAACTTGTTCTGGTTGAACATACAAGATAATTTCGAGCACAGGATCTCTGCTTGGAATGCCAAGAATCACTAAATTCCGTTCATGGACAAATCCCACTTACACGAGCCCCACGCGCCCTTAACGGGTTGGAGAGGCTGGTTTCAAGCCCACGTTCGCGAATTTGTCTACGGCGGAATGGATGGCGCCGTGACCACATTCGCCGTTGTAGCGGGCAGTGTAGGCGCTGGACTGAGTGCAACAACCGTCATCATTCTGGGTGTTGCCAACTTGATTGCCGACGGATTTTCCATGGCGATTGGTGCCTTCTTGGCGCAAAAAACAGACCGAGAATCGTACGAAAAACACAAACAAAAAGAGTATTGGGAGGTGGAACACCTCCCGGAAATTGAACGAGAAGAAATTCGCGAGATATACCGCAACAAGGGGTTCACGGGCAGCGCTTTAGAGCATGCCGTAGAAACCATTTGTTCCGACAAAGACCGATGGGTGGAAGAAATGATGAAGTACGAACTGGAGCTGGAACCCGTAACCGAATCTCCGTGGTCCGTAGGGTTGGTGACCTTCATAGCGTTCAATACCGTTGGCGCTGTTCCATTAATCGTGTATGTGGCACCGGGATTGTTGCCGAAAGCCGTCAATCCATTTACGGCCGCGTGCACGTTGACGGGTCTGGCGTTTTTGGGAATTGGATGGATGAAGAGTCGAATCAACCACACCCCACTGATCCGCAGTGCATCCGAAACGCTGTTGCTGGGGGCCGCTGCGGCATCATTGGCGTATTTCGCCGGGTTTTACTTGGAAAGTTTGTTGAATTAACTAGTTCATGTCTTTGAATTTTAGTTTATTAGCAACAACAATTAAATCCTTAATTCCAGAAGACCGATTCAAGTTCAACAGCTCGGCATTCACGGAATATTCCCAAAATTCCGGACCCACCGTACGCACCCGGTAGCTTCCGCTCGGAATCCGTTCGGTTTTCAAAGTGTTCGCATCCAACAACAAGCGAACCACGCGACCGGTTTCTGCTTCTGTAAGCAGAACCAAGGCTTGCGCACCGTCGTCCTCCGATTGCAATCGAACATTTAGCGTGGTCCAAGAAGCTCGGTGCCCCGTGTTGCCGTTTCCCCATTGCACCCCTTGAACCACCCGCACTTGAACATTCCAATTGCCCAAGTGCTGCGCAAATCCTTGAAGCTGATAGCGTCCCATGGAACCCAGTTTACCTTGCGTTTGCAGGCCCAATTCATACGTAGCGCCACCCGATCGCTGCTGCCCGGCAGCAACATAAAACCGATGGGCACCGAGCCCAATTCCAGCACTACCACCAATTCCTTCGTTCTGTGCAAAAAGAGAAGACTCCAAATACCAGGAAGGACGGTAGTCGTTACCGGTGGATTGATAACGTTGATTCGCTTGCATTCGCCACTTACCGTTGGATACCATGGCGGAAGCATGAAGACCCGGCAGGGCTTGCCACGAAGTCCGAAGTTGACCCCACTCCGATTTTTGGGATCGGTACTGTACTTGTACTTTTCGCCAATGAGCTTCTACCTGAACAGGAACTTGTGCCGACCACCCTCCCGCCACCCGCAGCCGCGGAAGAGCCCCCACGGGCTCCGTGCTCAAGTTCCAACGCTGGCCCAAATCGTAGCGAAATTGTCGGTAGCCCCCGGAAAAACGCAATCCTGTATAGGGGTGGTAGTTCAATCGGGTACTGAAATTGGGGCGAACCCATTGGCATTCAGCCGATAGACGCTTGCTGTTCCAATCGTACCAAACTCCCGCATGTACTGGGCCACGTTGGTACTGGGCATGGGACCAATAACTGTTCGACGACTTTCCTACCTGCAATCCAACGCTCTGGCTGCTCCAAGCAACGAACGATCTACGTCCCAACTGACTCCATTGAACGGTATGGTTCGATCGACGAATTTGTGCCGTGCCTCCCGGGATGATCCGAAAGCCGTTGGGTTGGAAATTGAGCTGACTGCTCAAAGCGAGCGACCAAATCCAGGGTGTCACAGGGTCCATTGCCAACGTCTTCGGTCGTCGTCCAGCACCACCAAACGCCCCAAATGACGAGGGACTGGGGACCAACGAACGCGCTTAGTTTCTCCGGGCAAAAGCACCCATTCGTTCTTTTGAAGGGACGCACCACGTTCGGACCACGTTGCACGCGGCATCCACAAAGCGGTCGAGCGATTGGACAGTTCCAGCCAAAGTCCCGTGCTGTCGCGTTCCGGACGCACCGAAACCAACGAATCCGGAACCACTCCCCCACCGGCCAGCAGCGCCACTCCGTACCGTACAACCGCCACCAAACCGATGGAGTCCGATGCCACGTCCCATTGGTAGGCCAAGGCCCACGCGGGTTCCACGTAGACCATACAGGCCGACGTACTTCCGCGATCCACAGAGTCTGCATAAAAGGGGACTCTCACCTTTTCTCCGGCGGGAATGGTTACGGAACGCGGTATTTTCACGGAAGACACCAGCTGCGAATCCACCGCAGGTGCATTTCGCGGCACCAGCGGCCGAACGGTCAAAACAGCCGTTTCAATCTGGTCGCCTCGGTTCCAAACTTCAATACTGCCCGCAATATTTTGATTGGGTTTAAACCGATGCGCCAAGCCATTGACCACTTCCAATTGCGCCTGGCTTGAATAGGGGGCCGCGGCGATCGCCGCGGCCAGGAACCCGAGCCGCCAACCGGCGGCTCGGGATAGCTTCCCAGCGTTCATCACCTCAGTAATTGGACAACGTATACCGCATCAAGTACGTACCCGACTGCTGGGTACGGACCAACTCCGGATCAAAATCCAACAAGTGCAAGACTTTCACCCCCGCATTGGGACCGGAACCGGTAAAACCACTTTCAATGGCGTCCGCAATCAAACCGGTGGTGTTTGAAGCACTGACTGTGGTGTGGTAAAAATTACCCATGTTACCGTTGCTTGGGGCCGTAGACAGAAACTTGAGGAACAACCCAGGAGGCAACGTGGGCTGCACTTCTACTGAAATACTGCGGAAATTGTCTGGTGCCGTGGAGGCAATGCTGGTAAACTGAATGTACGCATCGTAGAATCCAGTCAACAGCGGAACATCACCGGCAACCGTAGGAGCCACAATGGGAAACGAAAACGAGGTAATGGGGTTGCCCGTTTGGTCCACAATGCGCATCATGGCAACTTCATTGATGGCGACGTTGGCGGCAATATTCGTAATGTTCTGGCCAAATGCGGCCAAGGGAAGGAGAACGGCCAAGCCGCTCCAGTTCAATTTAGACATGGTCATTTGTTTTTAAAGATTACTTTTCAAGCGGACGTCGGCCGATATCCAGGTGCAAAATTGGCCGGTGCCGGAACGCGTCGAAAAAATATTCGACGAACGCCTCAAAACCTCCGTTGAACGACTGTCAGCAGGGGGTGAACCGTCGAAACGAAGAAGTATTTAAAAACAAAAAGGGCCGCCTCCAAGGAGACGGCCCCACCGAACAACTTAAAAAAGTTGCCCAAACGAAAATTACTTGTTGTCCGAAATGGCCAAAGAGTAGATAACCAAACCAAAACCAATCTTGTTGATGGCGTCGGCGATGTTGTAGAACAAGTTCAATGAGCTTGCATCGTGGCCAAAGTCCATTCCGAACAAGCCACCGTACGTGCCCATGATGTAGCCAATTGGGTAAATCGCCCAACCCACCAATACGAAATTGCGCAGGTGACGTACAGCAGTTGCTACGCTTGGACCTGCGTTTGCAGCCAATTGAGCAACGTCGCCCTTCCATACCAACCACAAAATGTAGAAGTACGCCAATCCGGACAAAGCACCGTAAACCCACTGCTGGGTTGCGTACTGCTCACCGGCGTAAACGGCCTCACCTACGTAGCCCAACACCAACATTGCTACAGAAGCTGCGATCAACTTCCACAACAAGCCCAGTTTAGCACCGGCTTTTTTGGTGATGAGGTAGAACTCCACACACATCAAAGGCACGGTCAACGTCCAGTCGATGTAGCGCAAAACCACGGGGGATTCACCAGCTTCCATCCAGTAATCGCGCATGTAGTAGTAGTGCACGGCTGCGATACCAGTGATCAAACCGGATACCAACAAGGAGGATTTCCACTGGTCGGCAACCCGACCGCGTTCGAACAAGAAGAATACGGTGGCCGCCATCATGGCCATGTATCCCGTGAAGAAAGTAAACCCAACATAATCCTGAGGATCGAAGTGGGCAGCTGCGTTGAGTAACATCATAAAGATGAGTTTAAGGGGTTAATGTACAAGTGTAAACGTATGAATTATTTTTTTGTTTACGAGCCACTTAAATGTTTTTTTACCATTTCAATTGTTAACAAGACACTTTATGCACCATCCGAGTTAACGACCCTAAAGACAACCACGCGCCTTTCTAATAATGTTGTGAACTTTTTTTTCACTCCCCTTGTTTATAATGTATGCCTTACCGCACTCTAGACACCGAACGCATCGAATGGCGCGACCCAACCTTCTTTGAAGAAGAACGCATGGTTCGCCTGGCTTTGCCTAAAATTCATGTGTTGGCCTCTGATTTGTGGGTTCTTAGCAAGCGCTTTCAGCAAAGGCAAGATGATTTTGTTGTAGGTAGATTGATTGTACTGTCCCAGCAAATGGATTGGTCCGAAGAGGACTGGCGCACCGGCTACCGACTGATTCGCAAACTTCATTTTCGATTTGAGCAAGCGGCAACCTACGATTGCTTTGACGATCATTTGGATGCGTGGACCTCGTGGATCTGCGTTTATGCCTTTTTTGAGTTGGTGGAAGCCAAACGAACCGACGTTCGCTGGGCCTACCAAAACAGTCTGCGTCATTTGATGAATTGATTCGGCGCTACGCAGTTAAAGAGGCGGTGGCCGTCGGATCAAATTTTTTAGCAACTCCCGCATCGTACTCAGTAACTTTCACCCATGAAACCAAACGTTTTGTGCGTCACCGGTGGCATGGGCTCTGGGAAGTCTTTAGCCCTTGAACTGCTGAAGGATCGTGGTTGGCCCGTCTATCCTGCCGACGTCCGTGCAAAACAGTTGGTGGCGCAATCCGTTGAATTGCAAACCAAACTAGTGGATGCATTCGGTTCAGACGCCCTCGATGCGCACGGGGAGCCTAACGGTGCCGTACTGAGCAGCCGCGCCTTTGCAAGCCAGGATGCTTGGAACACGTTAAACGGAATCATCCATCCATCTGTTCAGCAAGATTTTGCGCAATGGCTGACTGAGGAGCCCCAATGCCATGCCTTGTGGGTTGCCCGTGAATCTGCACTTCTTTTTGAGGTGGACGCCACCCGGGCGTGCACCCTAGTCCTATTGATCACGGCATCGGAAGAGACCCGAAAACAACGAATCGCCGCACGTCAGCCCGAGCGCAACGCAGAAGAATTATACCGACGAATGTCCTTTCAATGGACCGACGAACGGAAAATTGCTCAACTGCACGCGAGTGATTGGCATGTGACCAACGACGGGACCGTTGCTGACTTTACCAAAGATTTAGCGGACAAGATCCGCTCCTTAAAACTATAGAGCAGAGGCATTCCCGCGGTCAAAATAAAAAAAGGCCAACAAACGTTGGCCTCTTTCAAATTGGTTTGGTGTGAATAAAAACACCTAAATCTAACACTTCAACCCTGCGTTACAATGTTTCTTTTGACACAATAAATCCCAATCGATCCAAAATCCTATAGATTGTGGCGCGAGAAACGCCTAAATAAGATGCTAACTGTTCTTTCGTTGCCCATTCCTGGGCACCCGGGTACTTGTTAAAGAGGTGAATCAAGTGTTTTTCACGATCTCCACTCAACAAACGCAAACGTTCGCGGCGCTTCTTCAGGATGTTCCTGCCCACCTCAAAACTGAGTTGCTACCAAGGGCTGGACGATTGACGAAGTTGATGTTCCTCCTCTTGCCTGAGGACCAAGACCCGCGTTGGCTGAATAACCTCAAATCGGCTTCGAGAGGGTTCTCCCAACAAATACTGAAACTCATTGGTGCAGTATTCTCCTCCTCCAACTAATGCATAGATAAACGATTCGTCGTTGGGCGATCTCCAAACTTCGGCAACAAGGCCGTCCAGTATAAAGAAATGATCCGACCGGGTGTCACCCATATCCCAAAACACCTCTCCGGGTTTGTACTCAAACGGTCCTTCGTACCGCATCTCCAGATCCTTCGCCCATGCCTCAATACGGTTCCAATCGGAAGATAAAAGACCGCGAAAACTGTTCAGGAGAACTTTCCGTGCTTCGTCGCGCACTTTGGCACCTTCCATCAACTTAGCCACGTCCATAGGTTTTACTGAGGATTCGATGCACACTGGAACGGCTCAAAAGTAAAAAACTGGCTAGTTCTTCGCGCGTCAACGCTGACAATAGAGACGGATACTGACGCACCGCCTGTTCCAATCGGACCTTGGGGGCGCACTGAAGCAATTGAGCCGTGCGGGAACGGTACTCTCCCAAGGTCTTTAACGATAGTAGGTTGATCAAATCAAAGCCCAGACCGAACTCGCGGTGGATGGTTGCGTAGTCGGACGCTGAGACCTTCCAAACGGAACCTGCGGTTATGCAACGCATTCGCGTGGTGGACGGTTCGTTGTAAAAATAAGTTTCTTCGCAAAAAAACAACTGATCCGGCAGTACAAGCCGAACCACAGATTTTCCATCCGGCTGAACGTCTTCTTCCGCAAAAACAGCTTCTAAATTATAGTACAGTCCTGCAGGCAATTCTCCGGGATTCCACACGTGGTTTCCGCGTCTATAGGACGGCATTGGATGAAAGGCCCGAGCCAGCGCCAACAACCCACCGCGGTACGGTGTGCCGCTGGACCCCATGGCGAGGGAAAGCTTATCGTAAATTTTCAGTGAAAGGTCCATGGTTTTTGGTTTGGTGGTCTTCACCGGAATCGTCTCGTGTGCGACGCGATTGAAGTTCTACCAAACTAGCGTAAAAACCTGGCTTATCCAAAAGCTCTTTGTGATTTCCTTTTTCGATTAATTTACCCTCTTCAAGCACAACGATTTGCGAAGCAAAGGGCGCTACCGAAAGGCGTTGGGCCACAACAAAAGCGGTCCTTCCCACCACGGATTTGGGCAGCATTTCAACTATGTAGGACTCTGTTTTTGGATCCACAGCGCTCAACGAATCGTCCAAAACCAATACGGGGGCTTTTTTGAGAAAAGCACGGGCAATGGAAAGGCGCTGTTTTTGTCCACCGCTCAAGGCTACACCGCGTTCCCCAACCACCGTTTCGTACCCCTTTTCAAAACCCAAAACATCGTCGTGAACTGCAGCAGCTTGCGCGGCTTCCACCAACTCCGAATCGGATAATTCCGTCGTATTTCCAAAACGCAAATTTTCGGCAACCGTGTCTGAGAAAAGAAACGCATCCTGCGGCACAAAAGCTACTTGCTTTCGTACGTATTCCAGATCCCATTCCCGAAGGTCTACTCCGTCCAGTAAAATACGCCCGGAAGTAGGATCCATACTGCGCACCATGAGTTGAACCAACGTGCTTTTGCCGCTACCTGTTTTTCCCGTTATAACAATCAGTTCACCCGGTTTGACCTGCAAACTGAAATCGCGCAGTGCTTCAATTCCGCTGTCCGGATAAACAAAAGAAACGGACTCAAACGTCCATTCTCCCCGGATGTGTTCTGGTTTGTATCCGTTGGCCGGACCGTGAACCACGGGCTCCGCCTGCAAAAATTGATGAATGCGCTCCATGGATGCTTCGGCGCGCTGAATCAAGCTCATGACCCATCCAATGCTCGCAATGGGCCACGTCAATAGGTTCACGTAGTAAATGAATTCTGCAATTACCCCTGAAGACCATTTTCCTTCTACCACGCCCACACCGCCAATCCAAACCGCCAGCAACGTGGAGAGCCCTACCAAAAGAAGCATCAACGGTTGAAACAGAGCATTGATTTCAAACAACTCCGCATTCACTTGGTAGGACTTTTCCGAAGCCCCTTTGTATCGATTTGATTGGGCCTTCTCCGCCGCAAATGCCTTCAATACCCGAATGCCGGAAAACGTTTCCTGAGCGAAGGTGCTCATGGCAGACTGCTGCTCCTGCACCGCATGGCTGGCCCGATTGATTCGATCGCTCACGCGGTAAATGGCCCACACCAGCAATGGCATGGGAGCCAAAACCCAAAAACTGAGCGCAACGTCCACCCGAAACATGAACACCAAGGTGAGCACGGTCGCAAAAAACGTATTGATGCTGTACATCACGGCGGGACCCAAATACATCCGAACCCGGCTGACGTCCTCGGAAATGCGGTTCATCAGGTCACCGGTGTTGTTCTGACGGTAAAACGCGGCATCCAGACGTTGGTACTGTGCGTAGAGGTCGTTCTTCAAATCGTATTCGATGTGCCGGCTCATGACGATGAGGGTTTGCCGCATCAAAAAAGTAAACAACCCGCGCAACGAACTGAACAACAAAATCAGCAATCCGTACTTTAATAAACTCTGATTCAGTTTATTAGTAACCCCACTCTCAATAGCTACTTCAACCGAAGCAAACGCCTCGCGAATAAAAATGGCCGGATACGTCTGAAACACAACCGACGCTACCACAAAGAGCACCCCCCCTATTAAATGTTTGGGATAGCGTAAAAAGTAGGAATTGAGGAGGAGCAGATGGCGCATGGAGAACTGCAAAGGTACTCCGTCGTACCTTTGTGCTATGACCCAGGAACCCGGATTTTTGGAAACGGTACTTTCCGATTACCGTTTGGCGGTGACCAGCCGCGAAGCAAGCTTGCTCGGCCGCAAAGAAGTTTTGACGGGAAAGGCCAAGTTTGGCATTTTTGGCGACGGAAAGGAATTGGCCCAAATTGCCTGGTCCAAGGTTTTCAAAAATGGAGACTTCCGCAGCGGCTACTACCGAGACCAAACCTTCATGATGGCCATTGGCCAACTGTCTGTACGTGAGTTTTTTGCGTCGCTTTACGCAGATACCAACTTGTCCAACGAGCCGGCCAGCGGCGGCCGCCAAATGAACGGCCACTTTGCCACTCGTTCTTTGGACGAAAATGGACATTGGAAAGAGCTGGTTCAACAAAAAAACAGTTCCGCGGACATCAGCCCTACTGCCGGTCAAATGCCCCGCTTGTTGGGCTTGGCTCAAGCGTCCAAAGTGTACCGAACCTTGGGGGTGGACAATTCCTTCACCCAACATGGCAATGAAATTGCTTGGGGCACCATTGGAAACGCCTCCACCAGCGAAGGATTGTTCTGGGAAACCATCAACGCAGCGGGGGTACTCCAGGTCCCTATGGTCATCAGTGTTTGGGACGACGAATACGGCATTTCCGTGCACGCCAAACACCAAACCACCAAAGAGAGTATTTCGGAGGTTTTGGCGGGTTTTGCTGCAACAAATTCCAAAGCAGGATACAAAATATTGACCGTTAAAGGTTGGGATTACGCCCAACTGGTAGCCACCTACGAGGAGGCCGAGCGCACCGCGCGAACGGAACACCAACCGGTTTTGGTGCACGTTCAAGAATGCACCCAGCCGCAAGGTCACTCCACGTCCGGTTCCCACGAGCGCTACAAATCAAAAGAGCGCTTGGAATGGGAAAAGGAATTCGACTGCTTGGTGCAATTCCGTAACCTCATCCTGAAAAGCGGTTTTGCTTCGGAGGAGCAGTTGGTTGCCTTGGAAAACGAAGCGGCCCAATGGGTGCGCGACGAGAAAAAAGAAGCCTTTGATGCCTACCTCCTGCCCATTCGTGCAACGCGAGACGAGGCCGTTGCTCATTTGCGGTCCTTGGGCGCAAACGACGATGCAGACACCTTAAACGCGGTTCGCGAACCCTTGCGCCGAGAGTGCATTGCTCCGGTCCGCCGTGCGGTTGCAGCTCATCCGGAACATCCGGCGGCACCAAATGCCCGCCACTGGATCAGCGATCAACGCACATCAGGCTGGAACGACTACTCCTCTAAACTCCACAGCAACAGCGCTTTGGGGGTTTCTATTGTTCCGGCGGTTTATCCGGACGACGCTCCTTCGGTGGACGGTCGGGTCATCCTGCGCGACAATTTCCGTGCACTCTTTCAAAAGCACCCCGAAACCTTGGTGTTTGGGGAAGATTCCGGTACCATCGGAGACGTAAACCAGGGCTTGGAGGGATTGCAAGCAGAATTTGGTGAAACCCGCGTTGCCGACGCCGGAATCCGGGAGGCTACTATTTTAGGACAAGGAATTGGACTTTCCATGCGCGGTTTACGCCCCATTGCAGAAATTCAATACTTGGATTACCTCCTGTACGCCTTGCAAATCATGTCCGACGACTTGGCTACCGTGCACTACCGCACCAAAGGCGGCCAAAAAGCTCCCGTCATCGTGCGCACGC
>CANHXZ010000033.1 GCA_947464785.1 Flavobacteriales bacterium
AACCCAGAGTTCGGCACGGAAGAAGACTTTGAGCAATTTATGGCCAAGGCCCACGACCTCGGCTTCAAGGTCATCCTGGACTGGGTCCCCAACCACACCGCGTGGGACCACCCCTGGATCAACGAGCGCCCGGACTTCTACTGGAAAAACGAGGACGGCAGCATCTCCACCGCCCTGGACGACCACAACCGCCCCACGGATTGGACGGACGTTGCGGAACTGGACTACAGCAACCCCGCCCTGCGAGACGCCATGCGCGAGCAAATGGCCTGGTGGATTGCTCGTTTTCAACTCGACGGTTTTCGCTGCGACATGGCCGGAGGCGTGCCCTTTGACTTTTGGGTAGAAACCAACGAATTCTTGCGCGGCATGAACCCGGAAATCTTTCTCCTGGCGGAGTCCGAATTCACCACCATGCAAACTGCCAACTTTGACATGACCTACGGCTGGGAATTCCACCACCTCCTGAACAAGGTGGCGGGCAAAGGAGAATCCGTGGCGAAGATCGACGAGTACGTGGAGAAGAACCGGGCCAACTTTGATCCGGACCACTACCGCATGTACTTCATCGACAACCACGACGAAAACTCCTGGAACGGCACCGTGGAAAAGCGCATCGGCGCCAATGCCCACGCCGCTTTTGTGCTGTGCGCCACGCTGGAAGCCGGCATGCCCTTGATCTACAACGGCCAGGAAGTGGGCCTCAACAAGAGTTTGCGCTTTTTTGAGCGGGACACCATTGACTGGACGCGCCCGTCTGAGGAGCAGTTCTACCGCACGCTCCTGGCGTTCCGCAAGAAAAACTCCGCCTTGCACAACGGGCGCGCCGGCGCCAAGCAGGAACGCATTGCCACCAACAGCAACCGCGTGTACGCGTTTAGCCGCAACAACGGCACGCAACAGGCCGTGGTGTTCGTCAACTTCGCCAACAAGAAAACCAAGGTGAAGTACAGCAACGCACCCGCCGGAACCTACACAGACGCCTTCACCGGAGCCCGCGTCACCCTGCGCCAAAAAGGCACCTTGACCCTTCCGGCCAACGGCTTCTTCGTGATGCAGTAATCCGGCCCGACGGTCCCCAAACGACCCAAATTTGAGCGCTGCAGACGTTTGTTTGCACGAAAAAAGCCACCTTCGGGTGGCTTTTTTTTTGAACGGTTGCTGAACTAACCCTTCTCCTCACCCACCAAAACCTCCACCCACCGCGCGGTGACGCGCTCCAGCACTTGGTACACGGCCTCAAAACCGTCTGGGCCGCCGAACCAAGGGTCGTCCACGTCTTTGTTGGGGGCGACGGGGTCTATGCTGCGAATCTTTTCCACCTTGGCGTACTGCTCCGGGGTGGTGCACAACGCACGGACGTTCTGAAGGTTGGAGTCGTCCATCACCAGGATGCGGTCAAAGTGCGCTAGGTCGCGTGGACGGATGCGTCGGGAACTGTGGGTGAGGGCCACGCCGTGGGATAGGGCGTTTTGGCGCGTGCGGCGGTCCGGCAACTCGCCGTCGTGCTGCCCACTGGTGCCGCAGGAATCCACCTCAAAAAGATGGGCGAGCCCGCGCTCCTCCAGGGCCTGAAGGAAGAGTCCTTCGGCCAAGGGACTGCGGCAAATGTTGCCCAAACAGACGAACAAAACGGCGGTTTTCTTTTCCATGGACGGCTATCATCAAATCGTGCAAAATTTGCACGATTTGCGGTTAGCGATCAAATCACCCCCAACTCCTTGCCCACCTCCACGAAGGCGGCCAAGGCCTGATCGATTTGTTCTGGAGTGTGGGCGGCGCTCAGCTGCACGCGGATGCGGGCTTGGTCTTTGGGGACCACGGGGAAGAAGAACCCAATAACGTAGATGCCGCGGGTGAGAAGGGCGTCGGCAAAGCGTTGGGACAGGGCGGCGTCGTACAGCATGACGGGGACGATGGCGGACTCGCCGTCTTTGAAGTCGAATCCGGCGGCGCGCAGGCCGGCCTTGAAGCGGTTGACGTTGGCTTCCAGACGGTCCCGGAGTTCGGTGGAGGAGGACAGCAGGTCCAAAACCGCCAAACTGGCGCCCACGATGGCGGGGGCCAAGCTGTTGGAGAATAGGTAGGGGCGCGACCGCTGGCGGAGCATCTCAATGACTTCCTTCTTGCCGGTGGTAAACCCACCCATGGCACCGCCCAGGGCCTTGCCCAAAGTGCCGGTGATGAGGTCCACACGACCCAAAACGCCGCGCAACTCAATGGAACCGCGGCCGGTGGCGCCAATGAAGCCGGTGGCGTGGCATTCGTCCACCATCACGAGGGCGTCGTATTGATCGGCGAGGTCGCAGATTTTGTCCAACTGGGCCACGTAGCCGTCCATGGAAAAGACGCCGTCCGTCACGATCAATTTGGTGCGGACGCCTGCGGCGTCCGCCGCCTGCAACTGCGCCTCCAAATCCTCCATGTTGTTGTTGGCGTAGCGGTAGCGCTGGGCCTTGCAGAGGCGCACGCCGTCGATGATGGAGGCGTGGTTCAGGGAGTCGGAGATGATGGCGTCTTGCTCGCCCAAAAGCGGCTCAAAAACACCGCCGTTGGCGTCGAATGCCGCAGCGTATAAAATCGTGTCTTCTGTGTGCAGAAACTCCGCCAAGCGCGCCTCCAGACGTTTGTGGAGGTCTTGCGTGCCGCAGATGAAACGCACGGAACTCATGCCAAAGCCGTGGGTGTCCAAGGCGTTGTGGGCCGCGCGCAGCACGTCCGGGTGGCTGCTCAGCCCCAGGTAGTTGTTGGCGCAAAAGTTCAAAACCTGGGAACCGTCGGCCAGGCGAATGAGCGCGTCTTGCGGGGAGGCGATGATGCGTTCGCGTTTGAACAAACCGGCCTGCTCAATGGAGGCCAACTCGGCCCGGAGGCCCGCGTAGAATGCTTCTTTTTTACCAGACATGAACTTCGGGAATGGATTCGGCGCGAAGGTACACCAGAAGCCGCTTTACCGGTTGGCCCACGGCGCCCTCCAAGCGGTTGGCGTAGCCCTCCACTTGTTCCCGGTGTGCGGGCTGGGGTTTGCCGGTTTTGTAGTCCATGACGGCCCAGCGGCCGGCCGCAGAAACCACGCGGTCCGGGCGCAGTACGGAGGATCCGGGCGCCAGCAGGGCGCGTTCGTTCAACACCTGCGCCGCGGGGTCAAACCACGGGGCCGCGTCCGAATGCGCCACCACGCCTTCCGCCCAAGCACGCAATACACGCGCCTCCACCTCATTGGCGGCCACGCGCGCCACCGCCGGCTCCACGTCTGCGGCCGTGTGCACGTACTGCATGACGCGGTGGAACTGCTCGCCCAGCCAACGTGCGGAGGAGCTGTCTGCGTCCCGCTCCGGCAGCACCTGCACGCGGTCCGTCCAGGCCGAAAACACCAACGACTGCAGGGGCTGCGCGTGCAAAACGCCGTCCGCCTGTTTTCCCGCTGCAGGTACCGGGGGCGTTCCCCACTGCCACGGACCCTCCGGGCCCTTTCCCTCCGCTTCCGCAAAAGACACCAGGGCCGCCGCAACTTCCTTGTAGGGCTTGCCGGCCTCCGTCAGTTGGGCCCAAACCACCAAGGACGCCTTGGGCCGCGTAAAGGCCACGTACCAAACGTTTAGGTTGTCGAAGGCCTCTTCCTCCTCCAGACGGGTTTTGGTGTCCTGAAGCACCGGAACCCCCTCCACGAAGCTGGCGAATGCGCCGGTCCGCACCGGAACCAAGGCCGTGGGCAAATCCGCCCCTTGGCCCGCCCAGTCTCCGCCCGACGGTACCCAAACCGGGGAAGGGCCGCCAAAACCGCCCCCGCTGTTGACGGCAAAGGGCACAAAAACGCATTCGAATTCCAGCCCTTTGGACTTGTGCACGGTCATGACCACCACCGCGTCCAAACCGTCGGGCAGGGCAATGCTTTGCGTTTGCAACTCCCGCTCCCAGGCTTCCTGAAAAGCGTCCCACGCGTTGGTGCTCTGCTGCCCAAAACGGAGCACCAGGGAGAGCCACGCCAGGCCGTACGCGTCCGGTGCCAAACCGCTCCAGCGCACCACGGATTCCGCACCCGCGTAGAGGCCTTCCGTGCGCAACTGGGCGTTGTTCCACTGCGGAAAGAGCTCCCGCCAGGCCGCCCAAAAGTCTCCCTCCCGTTCCGCCGCCAATTCCAAGGCGTGGTGGGTAGGCAGGTGCGCCGTGGGGCGCCAGGCCCCGGCACGTCCGGCCTGAATGGCCAGTTCCGCCCGCGCCAAACGCGATTGGGGTTGGTGCGCCGCGGCCAGGGCCGCCATCCAGAAGTTGACCTGCACGCTTTGGCCCAGCATCAGCGAGTCCGCAGAGAATACCTCAATTTTTTCGTCCACCAGGCGCTCCACCACGGCGGCGCCCTGCTTGTTGTTGCGCACCAGCACGGCCAGGTCCTTCCACCGCCAGCCCGCCGCCGCGTAGCTGCGGAGTTGGTCCACCAAGTCGTCCATGATGTGCTCCATGCGCGCGCCAGTGGTTTTGCCCGCGGCGGTGCGCACCTGAATCCATCCGCCTTCCCGGCCTTTGGGAACCTGTTCCACGGCCTCCGGGGCGTAGGCGGTGCGGTGCAGCATTCCTTTCAAGGCGCCGCCCACGGCGGCAAAAAACCGGTTGTTCCACCCCACTAGTTCCTGCTTGCTCCGCCAGTTCTCGCCCAAAATCAAGCGTTCCGTGCGGCCCTTCCAGGCCGGGAGGGTGTCTTTGGGGGGCTCGTGCCGCGCCGCGCGTGCCGTCACCTCCAAAAACTGCTCCGCCTCGGAATTGCGCCATCGGTAAATGCTTTGCTTGCCGTCTCCCACCACCAGTGCCGTGCCGGACTGCCCGTATTCCTGGGAAGACAGCGCGTGGTCCAACAGGGGGTAGAGGTTTTCCCACTGGACGCGGCTGGTGTCCTGGGCTTCGTCGATGAAAAAGTGGCGAAAACGGCTGCCCAGACGCTCCAGGAGGTACTCGCCGTTTTGCTGCACCAATTCTTTGTAAATCAAACTGTTGAACTTGGATAGCGGCTGCACTCCGCGCTCCACACACACGGCCTCGTACGCCACCGCCAGGGCCTGAAGCACCCCCGTGGCAAAGGCGTGTTTGGCAAAAAAGCGCGCGCGCAGGCTGCCGGAATAGGCGGCTTCGATGGCCTCAAAAGCGTCGGCCAGAGCCGCTTTGGTGCCCATTGCGTCCAGCAGCGCTTCGTTGGCGGCGTTGGATTTTTTGGAATCCCGCAGGTAGGGCGCCGCGCCGCGCAGCATTTTCAGCACCGTATCCGACGGTTCCTTTTTGTAGCCCGCTTGGGCCGCTTCGCGGAACCACTTGGGGACGGAGCCATTGCTGAATTCCTCGTGGGGAATCCCCGTGGCCTCAATGGCGGCGAACGCCTCCGCCGCTTCGCGCCGAATGCGCGCGTCCGCCTGTGCCACTTCCGCCCGCAGCTCCAGCGCCCAGGCCTGCATGCGTTCCATCGGCACCTCCGCCAGGGCCTCCCAATGCGGCCGACTGCTCTCCCGGCTCAAGTGTTCGGATACGGTTTCCAGGGCGCGCGTGGCGTCCCAGCTCTTCTCGTCCTCCAAATTGGCCCGCACGTAGGCCTCCAAAAGGGCCGTCAATTCCGGATCCACGCCCACTTGATCCAAAACGCGTTGCACCGCCTCTTGCTGCAGAAGTTTCTCGTTCAGCTCCACGGAGAAACCGTCGGGCACCCGCAAATCGTAGCGGAACGTCTTGACCAAGCGCAGGGCAAATTTGTCCAACGTTTGGATGGAAACGGCGCCGTAGTCGTGGAGGGTTTTTCGGAGGGCCACCTGAGCTTTGCCCTGAACTTCTTGGGGGGTCCAATTGCGTTCCGACGCCAGTTGCTCCCCCATGGATTTCCACTTGCTCCAGTGTTCCGGCGCCCCGGCCAAATCTTCCAGCACGGCCAGCACGCGCTCGCGCATTTCGCCGGCGGCTTTGTTGGTGAAGGTCATGGCCAGGATGCTTCCCGGCAAGACGCCGCGCAACGCCAGGTCCACGTATTCGTACACCAACCGGTAGGTTTTTCCGGCGCCGGCACTGGCCTGAAACACGCTGAACGGCTGCGCGCGCTGGGGAAACGAGGAGGAGGAGGCGCCCGCGGGCGCCGCGGCGGATTGCGGAACGGAAGACGGTGCGCCGGAAGCGCTGGCGGGGGTTGTCATGACAAAACGGTTGGGTGTGGCTGGGTTTCCCAAATTTATCGGTTTGGAACGGTTTCTGCTCCTACATTTGTGAGAACTTTTCACCGAACACAAACGTTTTAGACGCATGTTTACACTACCCAATTTACCCTACGCGTACAACGCGTTGGAGCCGCACTTGGACGCGCGCACCATGGAGATCCACCACTCCAAGCACCACCAGGCCTACATCAACAACTTGAACGCTGCGGTGGAGAACACCCCCATGGCCGGAAAGTCTTTGATGGACCTGATGACGCAGCACACGGACATCCCCGCGGTGCGCAACAACGGCGGCGGTCACTACAACCACAGCCTGTTCTGGACGGTTTTGGCCCCCAACGGCGGTGGCGCTCCTACCGGCGCGGTAGCGGAAGGCATCAACGCTGCTTTTGGCTCGTTTGACGCCTTCAAGGAGGCCTTTTCCAAGGCCGCGGCCACTCGCTTTGGCTCCGGCTGGGCGTGGCTCTGCGTGAACAAATCCGGCAAGCTGGAGGTCTGCAGCACCGCCAACCAAGACAACCCCCTCATGCCCGGCGTGGGCTGCGAAGGCACGCCCATCTTGGGCTTGGACGTTTGGGAGCACGCCTACTACCTGAACTACCAGAACCGACGCCCGGACTACATCGCCGCTTTCTACAACGTCATCAACTGGAACGAGGTCAACAAGCGCCTCGCCGACGCCACGAAGTAAGCGGTTTATACCCTTTTATCGCCTCGACCCCCGCACGTTGTGCGGGGGTTTTTTTGTTGGAATAATTTGGGGTATAGAACGCGATTTTCTCTTTTCGAATTTTTACATAAATTCTATTTAGCAGCTTAAATGGTGGTTAAGACTTACCTGTTTCTTGCTAAAAAGCCTGTTTTATTCTGTTTTTCTAAATAAATTTCAGATTTATTCCGAGCGTGATGGATTTGTAAAATACAATTTACAATTGTATTTTTTCGTTTAATTTTAAAGGACTCTAAGTGCATGAAAATGAATTAATATAATATCTATTGATTTGTTGCGCTTTGATGAGACATATAGAATAACTTACCTTTTAACTAAAACACCCAAATTATCTACCATTAAAATTCTTTATCCGATGATTAAAAAAACACTCCTCCTTTTATTACCGCTTCTACTCCTTAGTTGCGAAGGGCCCACTGGGCCACAAGGCCCTGCTGGTCAAAATGGAAATGCCAATGTAAAAGCTTACGTTTTCAATAATCTAAACTGGAGTGAAATCGGTGGTGAAGCATTTGTAAGCGGTCAATTATCTGCAATAAATGCAGGTGTGTTATCAACCGGAGCCGTTCTAACGTACGCAAGTATTTTTGACAACAACGGATCGGAGGTTCAATGGCAATTGCCGTGGACTGTTGTGGAAGGAACTTATCAGGAAAATGTATTCATGATGTACTCCACAGGAACTTGGTACCTTACCAACACGGCTAGTGATGATTTACCCACACTTTATGAAGACATTCCGAAAATTAAAATTGTCGTCATTCAAGGTACAAGTGGAAAAAAAGAAATGGTTAATCCGAATATATCTTGGGAAGAGCTCGTAGCACGTTATCCCAATATGGAAACCATTGAAATGAATTGAATTTAAACTTTGCTGCTTCAGTAAAATGGGCCGTCTCACAACGAGACGGCCCATTTATTTTGAGCCCCGCTGCGGTTACATCCACCCGGAAACGCAGTTAAACGTTTAAGTTTTAGTAATCGGACGCGTAAATGGTCGTTTTTTGGTATATTTAGCGTCTGAATACTAAAAAATGACGGCGGAGAACTACATAACCCACCTTTTGCGCCGCGAGGAGTTCTGCTTTTCGTGGGAAGAACTGGTGCGGGAAACCGGGACGTCAGTCTTTACGCTGCGCAAAGAATTGGCCCGGCTGGTTGATCGCGAAGCTTTGCTCTCCTTGCGCCACGGTTTTTACTTGATCCTACCGCCCCGGTTCCAACCCTACGGCAGACTCCCCATTGGCCTGTATGCGGACAAACTGTTCCGAACTCTGGGCAAACCGTACTACGTTGGCCTCTATTCTGCAGCGGCGCTCCACGGCGCGGCACACCAAAAAACCCAAGTGGACTTTGTGGTGACGCCTCCGCCGGTTTTGCTGGACGTCCACAGAGGGAACCTGGCCGTGCGTTTTGTAAAATGCAGCAATTGGCCCGCGGGCAATTTGGTCCAAAAGTCCACCGACGCCGGCTACTACTGGGTTTCCTCACCGGCACTGACCTGCGCAGACCTGATCTACCACCAAAGTCGGCTGGGCGGAACCTCCCGAACGCTTACGGTGTTGGAAGAACTCATCCCAGACCTCACGGAGTCCGACTTGAGCGCCTTGGTTCGTTGGTATCCGCACAAAAGCACGTTACAACGCCTGGGGTATTGGATGGACGAGTTGGAGTCGGCCCCGGCCCTCAGCCAAATTCTTTGGGACCACCTCAGCTCCGCACCCTTTTATCCGACCCTTCTCAGCCCCAACACCACGGACAAACCGGGTGCTGCCCACAACCGCTGGAAGGTGGTGGTCAATGTTGCCGTTGAAAGCGATTTTGCATGATTCCCAAGGCCTACATTGCTCAGTGGCGCGTTCATGCCCCGTGGCTTCAGTCCGAACAAGTGGAACAGGACTTGATCCTGAGCCGCATCTTGATTGAACTGTTTTCAGACCCCTATCTCAGGCAAAACTTGGCTTTTCGCGGTGGAACCGCGTTGCACAAACTCCACCTGCTGCCGGCTCCACGGTATTCGGAGGATATTGACTTGGTGCAAATTGTTCCTGGTCCTATAAAACCAATACTTGAAAAAATACAGGAGGTCGTTCAATTCTTCGATGAGCCACGTCAAACAAAGGTTTCGGGCCATGGAGCAAAAGCACTCTATCGATTTACTTCGGAAGACGAGCAAATTCGTATGCGGGTCAAAGTGGAAATCAATTGTCAAGAACATTTCCACGTTTTGCCGTGGTCTGAGATCCCGTTTTCCATTCAAAATCCATGGTATGCAGGTAGCACCTCCATCCGTTCGTACGATTTCAACGAATTATTGGGCACCAAGTTTCGTGCGTTGTATCAACGAAAAAAAGGTCGCGATTTATTCGACTTGGACTACGCCCGCCGCGAAAGCAGGATGGATTTGGGACTAGTTGTCGACTGCTTCCAGCACTACACTAAAGCGGCAACAGGTAGTATTCCAACACGAAAACTTGTTGAGCAAAATTTACTCACCAAGCGGTATGAACGCGAGTTCTTAGGGGATATCTACGCTATTCTCCGGCCCGGCGTCGACTACAATCAAGATGCCGCCTTCGAATGGATTCTGGACGAACTCGTCCCCTTGCTTGAATAACCCCCAACTTCGTACCCGAACGAAATCCAAAATTTACTACAACCTCGCCCCAAATCCTACATTGAGCCAGGAGTTGCCGTAGCCGCCTTCGAAGGCGAGGTAGAAGGGGTCGGCGAAGGCGTAGCGGGCGCCAATGTTGGCTACCAGGCCGGCGTTCCAGTTGGGGGATAGGGAGACGCCGAGGCCCAGGCCGGCGTAGGTGTCCCATCGGTTCCAAATGGGGAAATGGACGTTGAAGCGGGCGCTGCCGGAGAGGTACTGCGTGTAGCCGTTGGTGTTTTTGTAGCCGGAGGAATAGAGAGCCAGCGAGGTGCCCAGGGTCCAGCCCGGCTTGAGGAAATCGTTGGCGGTGCCGCGCTCCAAGAGGATGCTCAGGGGCGGAGTGGCCAGGGTGCTGCCCAGTCGCCCGCCGGTGCCCAGCATCACTTGGACTGCACGGGAGGAGGCGTCGAACGTTTGGGCGGAAAGGGATGAAGGCAAGGAGGCGGAGAGGGCCAGGGCGGTCAACGCGGCGACGGTCCAAAAACGGGGGGTGAATTTCACGGATGTGGGTTTAGTTGCGTGGAGTGTTCCGAGGCCTTCCAGTGCTTCAAAAAGGCACCGTCGGGATTGATTTCCAAGTAGGTGAAGGAGGAAATCCAGTCTCCCAGGTTGATGTAGCGGGCGCCGCCGGGAACCTCCAAATTCAAGGGGAGGTGGCGGTGGCCAAAGACGTAGAGGTCTACCGGACGTTGGGTTTGCGCCGCGCGCGCCCACTGCCACAGGGCCTCCTGCTCGTGCCCGCCGTAGTGCGCGTCCTTGTGGCCCGTGCGGGCTCGGGAACCGCGGCTCAACCAACTGGCCAACCCAATGCCGGCGTCCGGATGGATCCACCGGAAGAGTGCGATAAAGAGGGGAAAGGTGAAGATGCGCCGGAGGAATTTGTAGCCCGTGTCTCCGGGGCCCAGGCCGTCTCCGTGGCCCACGGCCACGCGCAGTCCGTGCAACTCCGTGTAAAACACGCGTTCGGTGTGCAGCTGAAGGCCCACTTCTTGGGTGAGGTAGTCTCCGTACCAGAGGTCGTGGTTGCCGCGAAACAGGTGGATTTCCACGCCATGATCCGCCAAATCCGCCAAAGCCCCCAGCAAACGCGTGTACCCCTTGGGCACGGCGTGCCGGTACTCAAACCAAAAATCAAAAAGATCCCCCACCAGATACAGGGAGCGGGCGTGCGGCCCGACGGTTCGCAACCACGCCACCAGTTGCAGCTCCCGGAGGCGGCTGGAGGCCGCGGTGGGGGCCCCCAAGTGGGCGTCGGATACAAAGAAATCAGAAGTGCGCACACCCAAAGGTACGCAAATGCTTGTGTTCGACGGGGAACATGGGCCGTCGATTCCGCTGGGCGTTAGGCGCGGGTTTAGGGGCGCTGGACATGGATTTGCACGCGTCGAACTTTATTTTTAGATTTGTCTAAATTTGAATTTAGACCACTAGAAACCGACGGTCGTCGGCCTCCACACCCCTTATGAACGCACCCGCCCTCCTCACCTCTACCGAAGAAAACTACCTGAAGGCGGTGTTTGCCTTGGCGCAGCCCCGCATTGGGACCAATGCGCTGGCGGACCGCGTGCAAACCAAGGCGTCCAGCGCCACGGACATGATTCAGCGGTTGGCGGAAAAAGGACTGGTGGAATACGAGCGCTACCGAGGCGTGGGGCTAACGCCCAGCGGCCGCGTGGCCGCGGCCGCCGTGATCCGTCGGCACCGTTTGTGGGAGGTGTTTTTGGCAGAAAAACTGGGCTTTGGCTGGCACGAAGTACACGACCTCGCGGAAGAACTGGAGCACGTCCAAAGCCCGGAGCTGATCCGTCGGCTGGATGCCTTTTTGGACACGCCGTCCTACGATCCGCACGGCGACCCCATTCCCCGCGCAGACGGAACCTGGCCCACCGCCGCCGGCATTCGCCTGGACCAAGTCCCCGTGGGCCAAAGCTTTGCGGTAGCCGGCGCCGCAGACCGCACGGACGAACTCCTGGACTACCTCCACCGCGTGGGCATGGTGCCCGGCACGGAATGGACCTTGAGCGAAATCGTGCCGTTCGACGGCACCCGCACGGTCCAAACCCGCAGCGGTCGCACCCTGGATCTGTCCGCCTTAGCGGCCCGGCACGTGCTCGTGCAACCCCACGAATCCCAAACCCCCAACGCATGAACCTAGACGCCCTCACCCACGCCTTTACCGATTTGCATCCGGTGGTGCAGGCCCTGCTGGCCACCACCTTCACGTGGCTGGTGACCGCCTCCGGCGCCGCCTTGGTGTTCCTCTTCAAAGACCTGCCGCGCAAGGCCCTGGACGGCATGCTGGGCTTCACCGGAGGGGTCATGATTGCCGCCTCCTACTGGTCCCTGTTGGCGCCCTCCATTGAAATGTCTGAGGCGCAGGGAATGCTGCCGTGGTTCCCGCCCGCCGTCGGCTTCGCCGCCGGCGCCCTTTTCCTGTTTGGCTTGGACAAATTAGTCCCCCACCTGCATTTGAATTTTGGGCAAGACGAAAGCGAAGGCGTAAAAACCCAGTGGAAACGCACCACCCTGTTGGTTTTGGCCATTACCCTGCACAACATCCCGGAGGGGTTGGCCGTGGGCGTCGCCTTTGGCGCTGCCGCCGCCGGACTCGACGGCGCTGAACTCGGTGGCGCCATGGCCCTGGCCATTGGCATTGGCCTGCAAAACTTCCCCGAAGGCATTGCCGTGAGCATGCCCCTTCGTCGGTCTGGCGTTTCCCGCCGGAAGGCGTTCTTCTTTGGCCAACTGAGCGCTATCGTGGAACCCATTGCCGGGGTCATTGGAGCCGCCGCTGTTTTGGTGTTTCAGCCCATCCTGCCCTACGCCCTGGCTTTTGCGGCCGGCGCCATGATTTACGTAGTAATTGAGGAGGTAGTGCCGGAAACCCAACGGGACAAGCACACCGATACCGCCGCCTTGGGCTTCATTGGCGGATTCCTGGTGATGATGATACTGGACGTGGCCTTGGGCTGAGTTCCGCCCGCGCTTACTGCAGCGCGCGCAGGATGTCGTTGCCGTTGGCGTAGATCAGGAGGCCCAGCAACAGCACAAAGCCAATGGTTTGCGCTACTTCCAAGATGCGCGTGCTGGGGGCCTTGCCCGTGATCATTTCGATGATCACAAACACGGCGTGGCCGCCGTCCAGCGCGGGAATGGGAAGTACGTTGAGGAAGCCCAGCATGATGCTGAGGAAGGCCGTGAATTCCCAGAAACCGCGCCAATCCCACTCGTCCGGGTACTGCTTGAGGATGGCGTAGAAGCCGCCCACTTCCTTGTAGGCACCGGTTTCGGGGGAGAAAATCACCTTGAATTGGCGCACGTAGTACGTGAGGCGTTCCACCGCCACGTTCCAGCCTTCGCCCACGGCGGCGAAGCCGCCGAAGGTCTCGTTGCGCACCGCGTAGTAGCGGGACAAGTCGAACACCGGTCCAATGCCCATTTTTCCGGCGTCGGACAACTGAACCGGGAAGGTCATTGCTTGGCCGTTGCGCACCACGTCCACCCGCACCTGCTGCCCTTTCAAAGCGGGGAGCGCCTTCAGGTATTCGTCGTAAAAAGAGAGGGGTTGGCCGTTCAGAGCCACCAGGCTGTCTCCCTTTTGCAGGCCGGCCTTTTCCGCGCCGGAGCCGTCAGAAAACTGGTCCACCACAAAGGGAACGCGCGGCATGGCCAGCGGCTCTTTGGTTTCAATTGCTTGCTTGATGAAGGCGTCGGTAATGGGCAACGAAACGATGGATCCGTTGCGGTTCACCTCCACGGTGCCGCCGCCGCCCAGCAGGATTTCCACCTGGACGGCAGAGAAGTTGGGGACGGATTTCCCGTTGACGGAAACAATGCGGTCCCCGCTTTGGAGGCCCAGTTTTTCGCCGGTTTCCAAAGCCCAGATGCCGTACTTCAAATCCTCCGTGGCCACGTACTGCTTGCCCCAGTAGGCCATGACGCCGGCGTAAATCACAATGGCCAAGAGGAAATTGACGGTGACGCCGCCCAGGAGGATGATGAGGCGCTGCCACGGCTTTTTGCTGCGGAATTCCCAGGGTTTGGCGGGCTCTTTCAAGGCCTCCGTGTCCATGCTTTCGTCCACCATGCCGGCAATCTTCACGTAGCCGCCCAAGGGCAACCAGCCCAAGCCTACTTCCGTGTGGCCAATTTTCTTCTTGAAGACGGAAAACCAGGGGTCGAAAAAGAGGTAAAATTTCTCCACGCGGGTTTTGAAGGCGATGGCGGGGAGGAAGTGTCCCAACTCGTGGAGCACGATGAGAATGGACAGGCTGAGGATGAGTTGCGCGAGCTGAATGGCCATAGAAAGAGGGAAAAAATCACACGATTTGGTGGGTAGGGCGAAGGTACGAGGAATTCCCGTGTGTACCTTCGTTGGCATGTTGGAACACCGCCTGGAAGACGCGCTGCTGGATTTGAGCAACGCTGGAAACTCCGAAATTCGCCCGTTGGGCCCCGGTCACGCGTTGCTGCTGCACCAAAACCGTTCCTTTGAGGTGCGGATTGTGGCGCACCAGCCGGAGCAGAAAAAAGTGCGCCTGCTGATCAACGGTCAGGACTGCACGGTGAAGTCCTCTACCGCCTTGGACCGACTCCTGGA
>CANHXZ010000034.1 GCA_947464785.1 Flavobacteriales bacterium
AATAGGGTCTAATTTAATTAGTAGTTCGCCGTAATTTTAAGACATGAATTGGCAAAAAACGAAACGCATTTTTGCGGTTTTTGGGTTGGTGGGTTGCAGCGTTGCGGCACAGGGCCAGGGATCGAATACCGTCTATTTGGCGGGGCATTGGTACGAGGCCGCTGGGGTTTCTTCCGGGGCGCCCGCGAACCCCATCTACGATCCGTTTGCCTTTACCTCCTGGGGAGGAGTGCCCGCGGAAAGCGCCTACGGGTATTTGTACCGCAGAAAGTTGGCGTACAACACCAATTTGGGCGATGCGCGGGTGGTGGTTCGTGACGCATTCCCGGGCTCTGCACAGGTTATTCCGGTGAACGGACGTACAACGGTGGAGCAGTTGGCATACGATCCGACCTTTGGATTGTGGATGCGTTTTGGCTATTTAGACAGCCTGCGTTTTGGCTCCCAGAGCTATTATTCTCCCAATCAATTTCGGCAGGTTTTTATGCACCGAAATCCATCCGGGCAGACGTCGGTTTTGTGGGAACAACCGGACACTACACAGGCGTTTGCGGTGTACGATGGGAAGGCCGCATTGATGAGCGCGCAGGGCGGTTTTGGCGGGCCGGTGCGGTTGACGGAGGTGACGCCCAACGGTCAGGTGCTCCGGCGCAAAGATTTGTACGGATTGGGGTACGGCGCGCACATCGAACGCTTGGCCAACGGCGGCTTTATGCTCTCCGGTTCCTGCGCGGTGCCGCTTCAGGTGGCGGACGGGGTGGCAGTTCCCACCAACGCTCCCGCGTACAACCGGTGGGTGGCGTACTTGAACAAGCACTGGACACTCAAGTGGATTCGGGTGTGGGAAGACATCACGTGCGACGCCCCTCGTTTGACTCCGGTACCCGCTACTTTTTTGGGTCCCAATGGCTACAACACCGCGGCTTTTGTGTCCGGCACTACGTCCGTAGGCTTCACGTTGGATGGCCAAACGCACGCCGGGCCGGCCTTGGGCGGGAGCGACGTTTATTTATTCGCGTTAGACACCTTAGGCTCCGTTGTTTCTCCAATGTACGAGGTACCGGGATCGTCTGGATTTATTCAAATGCGCGCTGGTGTAGCGGCTCCTGCTTTGGACGTGAGCGGCGGATTGTGGTTTCCGGTGGTGCATCGGGGCGAAGACGTGCCGGCCTCGATGGGCGTGAATTGGTCCAACGGGTGGACGCCCGGCGCTACCCAGCCGCCGACGTACCAGGTTTTGCTCCGTTTGTACTGGACTTCATTCGGTTGGCAAACGCGGTGGAATGTGGCTTTTCAGGATTCCGTGTATGGAAGTATTCCCATTGAAGGGGTGGTGCCGTATCCTTTTGGCTACGCACAAGGTCTGGGCTACAGTTTGGCGTTGCGCCACTACGGCCAGCAGTCATTGCGGGTGCCGCAAGTGGCGGATGATTATTTAGGCAACTCCAACGCATCGTCGACCGTGCTCGCGTCGGACGACGAGGGCCATGCTTGGGTGGATTACCAATCAACTTTGGGCGCGGAAGAGCCGGAGCAGCGCGTTGCACGTGTGTATCCGCAACCGGTTCGTGCCGGGCAGCTGGTGCGGTGGGACGTTCCGCCGGGCGCTACCGGGCAGGTTCGTTGTTTTGATGCGCAAGGACGGTGTTTGGCGGAATGGCCCGTGGCCAGCGGCGCCGAAGGCGCCGCGGTAGGCAACTGGGCTCCCGGTTTTTACACCTTGGTATTTCCGGAAGGGGCGGCGCCCCTGGTGGTGCATTAGGGCAGAGGGCTCAATGCCGTGCCCCCGATCCGACCGATTGGGGGCGCGGGGAGCCGGAACTCAATCCTTTTTCCAGAGCGTCTCCAAGCTGTACTTCCCGGAGCCCATCAAGGCTATAGCGGCGTACGCGGCAAAGTAGAGCAAAGACAGCTCTTTGTCTCCAATGGGATCCGCGGCGTGCACCCAAAACCCGGCAACCGCCATGGTAAAGGCGGCAGGAATCGCGGCCCATCGAGCAAAAACACCAAGAACGATTAAGGCCGGTGCCACCAATTCTCCGCCCACGGTAAGCGCTAAAGAAGCGGTATCTCCCAAGCCCAAGAAGTTGAAAAATTCAATGGGCTCGCCGGAGAGCAGCCATTGTGCCTTGCCCCATCCGTGGGGGATCATCAGTAGTCCGCTGCCCAAACGAAGCAGGAGCAAGCCGAGGTCGGAGTAGGTTTTATTCATGGGTGCCAAATTAAGGAATTTGCCGGTCGCTTGAATATCTTGAGTCAATGTTGCAACATTGAAAACTGGAAGTATCTTTGTGTTGTTGTTAAAACATTGAATAACGTTAAACTTAAAACTCCCCATCCCATGGCAACTTGGAATTTAGACCCCGCGCACACCGAAATCGGATTCAAGGCGCGTCACCTCATGATCACCAACGTTTCTGGACGTTTTGCGCAGATCGACGGCAGCGTAGTAGCGGAGTCCGAGGACTTTTCCGACGCCCAATTCTCTTTTGAGGCGGACGTAGCGAGTGTGGACACCAAAAACGCCGACCGCGACGGTCACTTGAAAAGCCCGGATTTCTTTGACGTGGAGAACCACCCCAAGTTGACGTTTACGTCCACCTCCGTGGAGAAGGCCGGTGCAGGCGAATTGCACGTGAACGGTTTAATGACCATCCGCGGAGTAGAAAAGCCCGTGCGCTTGCACGTTGAAGTTGCAGGTGTTGCGGTAGATCCGTGGGGCAATACCAAAGCCGGCCTGACCTTTACCGGTGCCGTAAACCGCAAGGATTTTGGCTTGAGCTTTCACGTGGTGAACGAGGCCGGCAACCTGTTGGTGTCCGACGAAATCAAGTTGCACGGCGATGTGCAGTTGCTGAAGGCGTAATTTTTTCGTCCGTATTTCCTTTCTCAAGAAGGGGCCATCGCTTCGGCGGTGGTCCCTTCTTCGTTTTCCGGCGTCCAGGTGGCCACAATGAGTTCGTTTAAGGTGGCGTTTGGGTAGTGGGAGCGCAATTGGTGGTGGTGCATTTCCAATTTGCGCAGGAGGTAGTGCAGGGTGTTGCGTTCGGACACCGTGAGTTTTCCGGCTAAAACCTGGCCCACTTTTTCGACGTCGTGCAGCACCGGGTACAAACGTTTGCGGCCGACGTCGGTGATGCGGACGCGTTGAGTTCTTTTGTCCGATTCGCCCGGGAATTGTTCCATCCAGCCCTTCTTTATCAAACGGTTAATGATTTCAATGCCCGTGGATTTTTCCACGGCATTTTGCCGAATTAGTTCGGTTTTGGACAAACTGGGGTGGGTCATCAAACCGATCACGAAGGAGAACTCGTCGATGTTGTTTAAATCGCACTCTTCCAGGGCCAGTCCGGTGTAGTATTTGGCGTAGCGGAACAGCAGGGTGATGAGCACGCTGATGTCCGTCTCCCGCTCGGCTCCTTGGTTTTGGACGGTGATTTCCAGTTCGCCGGCTAGGGACCGAAAATTGAGGGGCGGCTGGAGGTATTTGGCGTGCATGTGGCCCAAAAAAGATTCCATGGTTACCTGGTCCGGCTGGTCCATGGTTTTCTCGTAGTGATCCAATTCTTGGACCAATTCAATCAGTAAGGCGGTTTTTGGCATGCCTAAAGGTACAAATCCGAACTAAAAAGACCAATTTAAATCGTAATTTTGTACTTAATGACTTCGGAGTCCCCTACAGCCCCCCAGCCCGCGCGCAGCCTGAATCAGGTTTTGCAAATCCGGGAAATGCACACCCAAGAGGAATACTACCGCGTGGTGGGTGCTCCGGTGCGCAGCGAAACCTTGGGCTGGATGGAGGCATCGGAACTGCTATTGGCCTCTGTTCTGGCCTACGGCAGCGAGTTTTTGCCCGCGCCCATGGCGCTGCGGCATTTTTCGGTGGATCTGATTGTGGCGCACACGCAGTCCAATGTGGTGACGCTGGAGGTGGATCGGGTTTCGTACAGCGAGCGCCACACGGTCTTGGAAGTGTACCTGTATTCGATGCACGGGGCCATGGTGGCCAAGGGAAGCGCCACCTGGAGCTGATCCGGCTTTTTTAACCCTTTAGGAGGCGCGGACGCCTCCGTTGGTTTTTAGTGATTCAGCCTGCAGGTGCGGTGTTTTCGCCCGCAGGCGGCATTTTGCTTTTGAAGATGAATTCCATCATTCGGGCCTTGGCGATCATGCTGTCGCAGACGGGGCCGGAAAATCCGTTTTGTTCCAGTGCGGTTTTTAAGGCGGCTTGCCAAACGACGTAGTCCGCTTCCGCAAGACTCAGGCGCGCGTGGGGCTCAAAGACGGAACCCCGGTAGCTGGCGTCCCCCAAGCCCAGGGTGAAGGCCCAAAAGGTGAAAACGCGCGGCAGGTGGTGGTCCAGATCCACGCCCGCAAAGTGGGGTGCGGTTTGGGTTGACGCCAACAGGAGGTCGTATTGGGTGCGCACAACGGCGGCAACGTCTTCGTAGGTGGCGAGGTCTGGCACGGGGTTTTGTGTTTTTGGCGGGGATGTGGCCCGTTGGGTAAAGATAAACCCCGAAGCTCAGCGGGGCTGAAGTTCGGGGTTTGTTCGTGTGTGAACGGGTAATTCGGGGATCAGTACACCACCAAGGTTTGGGTGGTGGTGCTGTGGGTTCCTACCGCGGTGATGTAGTACATACCGGGGGCCCAACCGGAGGTTGGGAGGGAACGCGGTGCGCGCTCGTCCGCTACAACCCGACCGTCTGCGCTGGTGATGCGCACGTGTGCGGGTTCGGTGGTCCAGCGCAATTCGGTGCCGGAGGCAACCGGATTGGGGTAGGCTGCAAGTGCAGAGGCGTCGGTTTCCACCAGGGAAACTTGACTGGCGTCGATGATGTTCAATTGGAATCCGGCTTGGCCCTTGTAGACGAGGTAGCCGTTGGCGTCCACTTCAATACTGTCGCAGAAGATGGCGGTGCAGTTGGCGTTGATGGCCGTGGCTACGGAGCCCATGGTGACGCACACTTGGTACTTGCCCGGCTGGGTGTAGAAGTTGGAAGGGTAGGCACCCGTAGCGGAGTTGCCGTCGCCAAAGTCCCACAGGTAATTGGTGATGACGTTGGTGGCGGGGCCCGTTACGGTGGTGGCGCACGCGTTGATGATGTTGACCACGCCCGGCTGCAGTTGGTTGGTGTCCAACACCCACGAGGCGTTGCACGCCAGGGGGTTGGTGCCGGTTCCGGCGCAAAGGGTGAAGTTTGAGGTCATTGTGAACGCCGGTCCGTTGTTGGGCGTAAAGGTCATGGTGTTCATCAAGGTGGTGCCGTTGCAGTTCAGCGTGGCCACGGTGATGGTTCCGGAAGTACCGGTGGACGGGATGGAATCGTAGTAGTGGCCGCTGGCACCCGTGACTACGGTTCGTGTTACCGGAGTTCCGCCGCCGACGGTTCCGGGGGTGGGGGCAATGGTCACCAAGACAACGTGGCCGCCGACGGGTCCGTTGGGGTCCGTTACTTGGCCGGTTACCGCTACTACGGGAAACCACTGGGCGGAGGCAGCGGCAGCGCTCAAAATCAGGAGCGATGCGCTGAGGAATAGGTTGCGAATGTTCATGATCCAAAGGTACGGAGTCGCCCCGCGGCTCAAGGGTACCTTTGTGTGAATCGAGCGGTTCAATGAGTAACCGACGCCACGGTTCCCACGCGTCCGCTTTGCAGGAGCCACTCTTGGAACGAGGCAATCATCTGTTGCGTGGGTTCGCTCAGGGGAGGTTGGATGGCGCGGGCCTTGCGGCACCAATGGTACAGGGCTTGGGCGCTTTTAGTGGAAAAGGTTGCGTTGAATTCCAGGAGTTGGGCGGCAATTCGGTCTGCAAAATAGGCATCTCGGGGGTGCGTTTTGGCCCCCATTCGGTCTGCTGCCTTTTTGCCCAAAGCGCGCACCAATGCTGGTGTTGGGGATGGCTGAGGTAGCGCTCTCGGAAGGTGGTTTTGGGGGAGTTCCGCACGGTTTCTTCAGTGAAAGGGGTCCGGTGGCAGGGACTGAACGTCTACGTACAAGAGCGCGTCCACGGTATTGAAGTCCGGGTCACGGTTGAAGGCCAGGGCGCGCGCGTTTTGGCCCAGGTATTTTTTGAGCAGGATGGGCAACTTGGTGCCGCCCGGCTCAATTTCTTCCAGGAGTCGGTCAAAAGATTTGAGGTCCAGGGGCGTGCTTTGCTCCAGGTAGGCTCGGTCCGACGACGTCAACCTCAGACGAAAGGGTTTGCGCGGCTTCAAATACGCCGCCCAGTGATGGTCCCAAAAGTGCGTCTGCACAAAGGCCAGCAAGAACCGCTGTGCGTGCTTGGAGTAGGCGTTGGAAACGGAGACGCTTCCCATGAGGTACCGTCGGCTCGCGGGATCCTGTGCGGCAAAAGCGAGAATGCCGCGCCAAAGGAGGTACAGGGGCAAGGGTTTCTGCTGGGCTTCCGGAACCACAAAGGCCCGCCCCATTTCTACGGTTTGGTGCAAGAAGGGGAGGAGTTCCTTTTTAATGCGGTAAAAGGCATGAAGGTAGAGACCCTGTTTGCCGTACTGAGCGAGGAGCTCATGGCCCAAGCCCAGTCGGTAGGCGCCCCAAACGCATTTTAATTCGGTGTTCCACAGGATTAGGTGGTGGTAGGTGGCATCAAACCGGTCCACGTCCAAAGGAAGTCCGGTTCCCTCGCCCACTCCGCGGAAAGCGATTTCGCGCAGGCTGCCCAAGGTCTCGATGAGGCCCGGAATTTCGTCTCCGTGCGCCACGAACACCACCAGGTTGGACTGGGCCACCAAGGGCGCCACGCGGGACAGGTGTCGTTGTACGGCAGCTGCTAATTCGATGGGATCCGGGAGCGGCGCCACGGGATCCTGGGTTTTGGGCGGCAAAAAGACGGTCTGCCAAAGGGTTTTTAGGTACCGTTTGCTTTGCTGCAATCGGTAGATTCTTTGGCGCAGGTTGGGGCCGTTTTCAAAGGTGAAGGGCTTGCCCAGGCGAATTTCGTAGGGTTTGCGCGCGGGGCGGAGAGCTTCCCGCACCAACAATCCGGTGCTGAGGGGCCGCAGCAAGGCGGAGGCCAGGTAAAATCCCCACGAATTCCGGCCGAAAAAATGCGCGGGAAGCACGGGGACGTTGGCCTTCTCTAAGAAACGAAGGACGCCGTCCGGGTAGGGACGGTCTTCAATTTTTTGGGTTTTCCATTGAAATCGACTGACTTCCGCAGCGGGGAAGACCACTACGGCGTGCCCGTTGGCGAGCCAGTCCAAGGCGCCGCGCAGCCCCCGCAAACTGGCGGAAGGCGCCGCAGAGCGCCCTTCCATGGGGTTGACGGGCAGGAGGTACGGTTGCAGGGGTTGGATGCGTTCCAGCAACTGGTGCCCCATGATTTTGACGTCTGGGCGCACAGTTTGGATGATTTCCAGCAAAATGAGCCCGTCCAGCGCGCCCAACGGATGGTTGCAGGCCACGATGAAGGGGCCGGATTTTGGGATGCGCGCCGCGTCTTTTTCGTGGAACCGATACACCACTTCTTGTTGGGTGAGGAAGGCCCGCAAGAAATCCCGCGGGGGGAGTTGCGCCAACGAGGTATATGTTTTATTCAGTGCCGGAAGTCCGAGCCAACGGAAGAGCAGCCAACGCAGCGGGCGGAGCCGAAGCAAGGGGTGGAGTGCGGCGAGTTCGTGGGGCTGAATCATTGCGAGCGAAACTACCGACGTTCGCGGATTGGTGTGTAAACTTTTCGTTATCAAATGCTTAATTCTTCGCGCGCGGGACAAAGAGGTCTAATTTTGCTTCAACTTTGTACCAAACCTTCCCCGCCGTGAAGACCGTTTATTTGGTGCGCCACGCCAAAAGCAGCTGGACAGACCCGCGTTTACCAGACAAGGACCGACCGCTCAAGGGCCGAGGAATTCGGGACGCCGTACAAATGGCGGAGGCCTTCCAAGCGACCTTGTCCCGTCCCAATCGCTTGTATACCAGTCCCGCTACCCGAGCACTCCACACCGCCATGCTCTTTGCGCAAACGATGGGCATGGCCTTGGACGATTTGGTGTTGGTGGAGCGCCTGTATTTGGCCGAGGTGGACGAAGTCATGACGTGGCTGCGAACCTTGCCGGACGACGTCCGGGAAATCATGGTTTTTGGGCACAATCCGGCCACGACGGAGTTGGTCAATCGATGCGTGCGCGAGCGCATTGAAAACGTGCCCACCTCCGGAATTGCATGCCTTCGCTTCGATGCGGACAAATGGGCCGGGTTGGATTACAAGGCCAAATTGCTCTATTTTGACTCGCCCCGGGAGCAGCGCGGTTGAGTGATTTCAGCGACGTCCATCGGGCGGTCAGAGAACGCCTTTTTGGGGTGTTGAACGCCGAAAAGGTGTATTTTGTACACGAACAACGTTGTATCTTCGGAGCATGTTGAATGCTTGGACTTTTCGTTTTCGGATTTTTGGGGCCGTTTGCGCGGCGGTTGTTGGGACGTCGGCTTGGGGCCAAATCCTTCAAGTGACGCCACCTTTTCCCACGGCTCAGGACACGGTAACCATTGTGTACGACGCCACGCAGGGCAATGCGGCTTTGGTGGGTGTGGCGCCCGTCTACGCGCACGCCGGAATCATCACGAGCACCAGTACGTCGCCTTCGAATTGGCAGAACGTGCAGGGCACGTGGGGACAGGCCAGTCCCAACGTTTTGATGACGTCGTTGGGCAACAACAAGCACCGCATCAAGTACCACATTCCTACGTTTTACGGTGCACCGGCGGCGGGAGCCACCGTGCAGCAGCTGGCCTTTGTGTTCCGCAACGCTGCGGGTTCCGTGGTGGGTCGTTCCAGCGACGGATCGGACATTTACTACCCCATTTACCCGGCCAACGCCGGTTTGTTGTGCGCGTTTTTGGCGCCGTCTGAAGATCCAACGGTTGCGCCCGGCACGTCCATTCCGCTGAGCTTGGCGTCCAACCAGCCCGCGCAGTGGACCTTGACGGACAACGGCACGGTGGTGGCGCAATCCACCAGCGCCGCCGCGGCGTTCGCACACACCTACACGGCGGTGGCCGGAAACCATGTTTTGGTGGCCACGGTCGCGGGAACGGGCGGTGCTGTTGCGCGAGACACGCTGCGCGTGTTTGGGATGCCGTCCGTGGTGACTCAAAATCCGCCTACCGGACTTCAGTATGGTATTAACTATCTGAACGACAGCACGGTGGCGCTAAAATTGATGGCACCGTTGAAGAACAACGTGCTCGTGTTGGGCGATTTCAACAACTGGGCCCCGGATACCGCGTATGCGATGCGTCGCTCTGTGGACGGGAAAACATGGTGGAAAGTGCTTCCAACCCTGGTGCCCGGGCAGCGCTACGCTTTTCAGTACCTGATCGACGGTACCCTGAAGGTTGCGGATCCTTATTCGGAGTTGATCCTGGACCCCTCCAACGACGGGGGCATTTCCGTTTTGAACAACCCCAACCCGCATCCGTACCCCATCGGCAAAACCACCGGCCACGCCACCCTGATTCATCCGGGAAAACCGGCTTACGTGTGGAAAAACACCCAATTCACGCCGCCCAGCAAGGAGAAGTTGGTCATCTACGAGCTTTTGGTGCGTGACTTTGTGACCACCCGGAGCTACAAAACCATCTTGGACACCCTGGATTACCTGCAGCGCCTGGGCATCAACGCCATTGAGTTCATGCCCACCAACGAATTTGAGGGCAACGAAAGTTGGGGCTACAACCCCAGCTACCAAATGGCTTTGGACAAGTACTACGGCACACCGGAGCATTTTAAGGAACTGATCGACTCCTGCCACAGCCGTGGAATTGCGGTCATACTGGACCAAGTCTTCAACCACGTGTTTGGTCAGAGCCCGCTCGTGCGCATGTACTGGGACGCCACCGCCGGCACCACCGCCGCCAACAGCCCGTGGTTCAATGCAGTATGTCCGCATCCCCCGTACTGCTGGGGCTACGATTTCAACCACGATCGGCCGGAAGTTCGGGACTACATGGACCGCATCAACACCTACTGGTTGGAGGAATACAAGGTGGACGGTTTCCGGTTCGACTACACCAAGGGCATGACCAACGCGGGCAACGTCAGCAACAACGCCCAACGAATTACCTACTTGAAGCGTTTGGCAGATACCGTATGGGCGGTGAATCCGTCGGCCTACGTCATTTTGGAGCATTGGGCGGACAACGCCGAGGAGAAGCAGTTGGCGGACTACGGAATGATGCTGTGGGGCAATGCCTGCCACCAGTTTTACGAGGGCGCCATGGGCTTTCCCAGCACGTCCAATTTCAGTGGGGCGTCGTACAAGAACCGCACGTGGAACCAGCCCGGACTGATCTCGTATTTGGACAGCCACGACGAGGAGCGCATTGCGTTCAAAGTCAAGACGGTAGGGCGTCAGAGCAACCCCAATTATCCGGTGCGAAGTTTGGAGACTTCCATGCGTCGGCTGGAGTTGGTGTCTGCCTTGGGCCACTTGATCCCCGGACCCAAGATGATCTACATGTTCACCGAACTGGGGTACGATCAGTCCATCGACAATCCGTGCCGTATCTGCAACAAGCCGCCGCGTTGGAACTACCAGCAGGTTCCCGAGCGCAAACGTTTGTACGACGTGACCGCAGAGTTGTTGAAGTTGAAAACCACCTATCCGGTGTTCAGTACTGCAAACTACCAAATCCAAGCCAGCGGCGCCGGTAAGTACCTCAAACTTACGGACGCAAACTCCTTCAACGCGCTGGTTTTGGGCAATTTCGACGTCTTTTCCACTGCCATCAATGTGCCGTTTCACCACGTGGGTTGGTGGTACGACTACTTCTCCGGCGATTCCATTCAAGTGACCAATGCCGCCACCACGATGTCCTTTGGACCGGGTGAGTACCGCATTTACACGGACCAGAAACTGGCGACGCCGTCCGTTTTACTGGGGCAACGCGAGCCGCAGTTGGCTCCTGGGGTGGCCGTGAAGGTGTACCCCAATCCGGTGGAGGGCGGTATGCTCTTCACGGAAGTGTATTCCAACGGCCCGGTACCGGCGTCTCAGACGTTGGTGGATGTGCACGGACGCGCAGTGCGCACGGTGGATACGCCCCGCTTGGACGGTGCTCCATTGGAGTTTCCGGTGGCGGATTTGGCCAGCGGCATTTACTTTTTGGAGACCCGCGTGGAAGGGGTGGTGCACCGCACGCGCGTGGTGGTGCCGTAATCGGGTGCCCCGATTGCCAATGACTCAGGTCCTCAGCGGTTGTCTGCCGGAAACTCTGGGATTTTAAGTGCTTCCATCACCGCGTCCGCGCGGGGGTTGGGAACGGAAAAACTCAGGCTGTACAGGGCAATTTTCCATTCGCCGTTGATTTTCCGCAAGACGGCGGTTCCGCGGCAGGCGCCCATGTGCGGCGAGTCCAGGCGCTCGTCCACCCAGGCGGTTTGGGCATCCAATCCAATTTTTCGGTCCTGCGGGCGGAAGGTCCAGCCCTTGCCGTTTTGAAAGTGGGGCCGGCTCCAGGTGCGGAAAGCCTCCGTGGTCCAGCGCTCGGTGTCGTCGGTTCCAATGAATACGGCAGAGTCGGGAACGAGTGCGCCAAAATAAACCGACGAATCTGCTTGGGAGGCGGCTTGGTGCCAGCGATCCAGAAGCGCCGCAATGGCCGCGCGTTCGTCGGCGGGTTTCGGTTGTTTTGAGGTGGGGGTGCAACCGGTGGATGCCCAGAGGATTGCCGCCAAGGCGAGGAGGGGGAGGGCATTGAATTTTTTCACGGGTTTGGGGGGTTTTCGGCGTGCCGCATTGAGGCAGCGAAGTGGGTTGTTTCGCGGGTTGTTCGTACATTTCCAGCGAATTAAAGGTATGAAATTAAGCAGGTACTTCGTTGCGCTCCGGGCAAACGATTGGGGCGTCGCCCGCAAGGCGGCGGCACTCGGAGCAGCCCTGTGGGGTGCGGCGTCGGGCCACATCCAGGCCCAATCCTGCCAAATTTCCGTGACTCCCACCACCGTCAACGCTTGTGTGGGTGATCAAGTGCCCTTGCTGGTGACCGGCGGAAACGGCACCTATACTTGGGCGCCCAATGCCGCGTTGAGTTGCACCAACTGCGCCAATCCCATCGTGACGGCCAACCAGAACACCACCCTGTACGTGACGAGCGGCGGAACCGGCTCGCAGAACGCGGTGAACGGAGCGTTTACCCAAGGCAATACCGGCTTTACCTCCCAATACCTCTACAACGCCACCAGCATCTGGAACGAAGGCACCTACGCCATCACCAACAGCGCCAATTCCGTCCATCCCAACTTTGCGGCCTGGCCGGACCACACCACCGGAACCGGTTTGTACATGGCGGTGAACGGATCCGTTACGGCCAACAAAGTCTTCTGGCAGCAGGCCGTTCCGTTGCCTCCGGGCGCGCAAGTGACCATGACCTACTGGCTGTTGACGATGGCCACCCCGGCGAGCAGCGTGCGCACCAAAGTGAACAACGTTCAGGTGGGCCAAGTGCTGAGCGCGCCCCTAACCACCGGCGTTTGGACCCAGTTTCAACAGGTGTTTACCGCGGGAACCGCCGCCACTACCCTGGTGACGTTGGAATCCGTCTACACGGCCTCTGCGGGCAATGATTTCGCGCTGGACGACATCTCCTTTGCCTACAACTGCCAGGACACGGACACCGTGCTGGTGGTAGCCAAGCCCCGCGCCGCACTCACCATGACCCTTACGGACACCGCCGGGTGCGGAACGGTTTGTCCCACCTTTGTGGGGGCGGTTTCCGGCCAACCCGTCACCGGTTTGAACTGGGATTTTGGCGACGGCACCACCGCGGCCGGTTTTACCCCGTCCCATTGCTATTCCACCCCCGGCACCTACACCGTGACCCTGAGCGGCACCACCTTGGGCGGCTGCACCACCACCTTGGCGCGGCCTTCCGTAACCGTTTTGCCCGGAGCCAACCTGTCCGCGGTACCCACAGACACCACCGGTTGCGGCTCGTTGTGCGTCTCCTGGAACAACACCAGCACCTTCACGCCCGGTTATCCGTTGCAGTCCGTTTTGTGGGAATTTGGCGACGGCACCTCCGATACGGCCTGGAGTCCCAGTCATTGCTATTCCGCTCCTGGCCAATACACCGTGCGCTTGACGGTCTCCGTTCAGGGGGGCTGCACCACCACCCGCACCTGGCTGCGGCAGGTTCGCATTGGCGCGTATCCGCAGATATCCGTGGTACCTACCCGTACCCGACTGTACCCGGACAGCGCCCAAGTTGGATTTTCCGTGGTGGGAGCACCGTCGGGTTCCACCTACGCCTGGACGCTGGGCGACGGCACGCAAACCACCACCCCGGGCCTGGTGCACACCTACGTGCCGGACACCAACTACACCGTTTGCGTGGTGGTGACCTCGCCCGAAGGCTGTTCGGACACCGCGTGCGTGGACCTGTGGTCTGCCGTGCGGATTGCCTTGCCCAACGTGGTGACGCCCAACAACGACAACCAAAACGACGGGTACGTTCCGGAAGTAGTGGGCCACGACTGGCTGCACTGGGAAGTTCGGGACCGATGGGGCCAGCGGGTGTTTGAAACGGAGATGCGCGGCGCGCGCTGGGACGGTACCTCCAACGGAAGACCGGTTCCGGAAGGGGTGTACTACGTCTCCGTCAAGGCGGGCAATGCCGGCGGTTTGCGCGGGCAGGCGGCAGGCGCGGTGCACGTTTTCCGGTGATCCCGCTTCGGTATTTTGGGGTGCGGTCGGTGCGTTGCTCCGTCGATTTGCGGTAAATTCCGTACCTTTGCACCCTCCAAGTTGGCCCTTTAGTACAATGGATAGTATTCAGGAATCCGGATCCTGAGATATAGGTTCGATTCCTATAGGGGCTACTATTTTAACGAAAAACCCCAGTATTTACTGGGGTTTTTTATTTTTGGTGTCCAATTTTCGGGCAGTAAACGGGCTAGAGCAATCAGGTCGTTATGTATTTCTCTCCAATCTTGATGGAGGTTTATAGTGGCCAAGGTCATAATGTGACCATTGATGAAATACCTATCGTTGCGTTTAAATAGCCTAGAAACAACTACAAGC
>CANHXZ010000035.1 GCA_947464785.1 Flavobacteriales bacterium
CAACACCACTTTGTTTAAGCCCCTGAACCAGAAGGAATTCATTCTGTTTCAAGGTTCTGCGGACTTGAGTGGAACGTACAACTTTAACCTGCAACCCGCTCGTTTTCTGAAGTATTCGGCTGCGGTGATCTACGGACGTCGGCCGTCGGAAAAAAAGCAATGGGGGGTGGGCGTGGCCCGCACGTACCGCGTTGGGGAGTTGAACTACATCCCGGTGGTGCTGTACAATGCCACCGACGCGCGCAACAAGTGGGGCGTGGAGATGCTGTTCCCCGCACGTGCGCACGTGCGCTACGCCGTTAATCCGCGCAATTTGCTGTTTGCGGGTTTTGAGTTGGAAGGGCAGTCGTACCGACTGTGGAACAATCCGGTAACACCTTCAAGTGCACAGATGGACCTGCGCGGCGAAGAATTGGAGATTCGACGCGGCGAAATTCGTGCCCGTTTGGTGTACGAATGCTCGCTGAAGAATTTTGTTTGGATGTCTTTGCAGGCGGGATACCGCGTAAACTACCGCTACGACGTGGATCGTTTGGTGGACGGTGACGAAATTTACCGTGCCTTCGGAATCCTTCGGGACGATCCGTACGCGGTGACGAACAGCTTGGGCAATCCGTTTTACGTGAACTTGAGCTTCAATTTGGTCAGCCCTTGATGTTCTTCCGGGGCGCATGCTCCGGACGTTTGTTGAGCGGATTGAGCGGAGAAATCCGCGCTCGAAATCCAGAAACCGCGCCGGCAACGGCGCGGTTTTTTTATGCACAGTTGTAGACCGCCAAGGCTATGAAATTGAATAAATCACTTTCCAATGCAAAACCGGCTGAAAATAGAAGACAACAGGTCGTCGGCCACTACTTGACCGGTGATGGAGCCGATGTGGCGTAGGGCGTCGCGCAGGTCTATGGCCACCAGTTCGCCGCTGAGGCCGGTGCGCAGGGCGTTTTCGGCTTGGGACAGGCTGTCCGCCGCGGCCCGCAGGGCTGCGGCGTGGCGGGCATGCGAAACAACGGTATCTGCGCCGTAGGCAGGATTCTGGGTCACCCAGTGGGCCAGGGCCGTTTCCAATTTGGGAACGCCCGCGCCGGTGGCGGCCGAAAGTGTAAGGGCACCTTCTGGCGGCGATACCGGCACTTCTTGGTCCGCTTTGTTGAACACCAAAACTCGATGGCTTTGTGGGTTCCAGTCTTCCAACTGGGCCCAAAGATCTAGAGTGGGTTGCGGATTTGTGTTCCACACGGCAGCATCCACCACCAACACCTGTACGGCAGCCCTGCGGGCCGCCTCCTGGGACCGTTCAATTCCCAAGCGTTCCACCGTTTCGTTCGTTTCCCGGATGCCCGCGGTGTCTACCAGTCGGAATAAAATCCCGCCCGCGGTAAAGCGCTCCTCCACCGTATCCCGCGTGGTACCGGGTACGGCGCTTACCAGGGCCCGGTCTTCGCGCAGCAGGGCATTCAGCAACGTACTCTTGCCCGCGTTGGGGGCGCCCAAAAGGGCCGTGGGGACACCTTCCTTGAGTGCTTGGCCCAAGACAAAAGTTTCCAGAAGTTGGGCTACTTCGGTTTGCAAATCCGCCAAAAGTGCCATCAGTCGATCGCGGGAGGCAAATTCAACGTCTTCCTCGGAAAAATCCAGTTCCAGCTCCAAAAGGGCCGTGGTGTCGATCAATTCCGTGCGCAGTTCGTCCATGCGTCGGCTCACTGAACCTTTTAATTGACGAAACGCAACGGCATGACCTGCAGCACTTTCCGAGGCAATCAGGTCCGCCACAGCCTCTGCCTGACTCAGGTCCATCTTACCGTTTAAAAACGCGCGGCGCGTAAACTCACCGGGCTCCGCCAACCGGGCTCCTGCGGCGATCAAGCTGCTCAAAGCCGTTCGGGCGATGTACGGAGAACCGTGGAAACTCAGTTCCGCGCTGTCTTCGCCGGTGAAGGAAGCCGGGGCGCGAAAGCCCAGTGCCAAAACCTCATCCAGGGTAGATCCGTCCGGCGCAGCAAAAGTGCCAAACACGGCGGTACGCGGAGAACGCTGCAGCCAAGGAGTGCTTCCGGCGGCGCTAAAGCAGGCGTCCACCAGTTCCCAGGATCGGGGTCCGCTCACGCGAAGTACGGCCAGGGCGCCTTGGCCCACGGCCGTTGCTACGGCCACGATGGTGTCGTCGGTTTGGCCCAAGGCGTGTCTGTAGTCCATGAGGCAAAGGTAGGGTGGTTCACGCGGCGACGAAAGGGTACCCTGCATGAAGAGAAGGGCGTATCTTTAAGTACCGATGAAGCAAGCCACTACTCCTTTTTATTTCCCCTTGGTGCTGCTGGCGCTCGCCTGCTTTTGTACCTCCTGTCAACCCAAGGAGGCCGTGACGCGTTCCACGGAGGGGGTGTACGACTGGGCGGGATCCCGCCGCTATGCCTACGTACAAGGTACGGACACCTTATACTACCGCTCCTTGGGACAGGGGCCAGATACCGTGGTGTTGGTGCACGGCTTTGGGCCCTTTCCGGCAGCGCAGTGGGAGCCTCAGGCCCTGGCTTTGGCGGACTCCTCCTTTGTTTTGATTCCGGACATGCTCTTTTTTGGGCAGAGTAATGGCGCCGATACGGCGTTGATGCCGTCGGATCAAGCAGATCGACTCCTGGATTTGCTGCGCCACGTGGGCATCAAACGTTTTCGTTTGGCGGGGCATTCGTACGGCGGACTGGTGGCGCTGACGCTTGCGGAGCGCGCCGGCCCCAGCCGGGTGCGCTCCTTGTTCCTCTTGGATCCTCTCAATCCCTTCTTTCCGCGGACCGTGTTGGACTCCGTGGAACGCGAAGCGGGCAAACCCATTGAGCACGTCTTGGTGCCGTCGGATCCGTCGGATTTACCGCTGCTGATGCGGCTCACCTTCAGCCGAAATGTTCCGTTGCCCAACGCACTCAGTCAGAAAATACTGGAGGCCATGGAGCAAAAAAACCCAACCGCGCAGCGCTCCTTGCTCCGGGTGTTGAAGCGACGAGCGCTTGAAATACGCAATATGAAACTCCCGCAAGGCATTCCCACGTTCCTGCTCTGGGGCGCCAACGATGCTTTGATTCCCCTGCGTTCCGGCGTAGAATTGCAACGTGCCATCCCCGGCTCCACACTTTTGATCAAACCGCACAACGGGCACACCCCCCATTTGGAGTCACCCGTTGCGGTGATTCAACTGTTTAGGCGGTGGCGACGAGTCAATGGGGCAGCGCTTTAAAAACCCCGCAAACCCTCACTTAAACGGATTGCGGAACCTCGGATCGTTGCCTAAGGCATCGTCGGACAAGGTGTGCAAAAACGCCACCAAAGCCGCTTTTTGCGCCGGGCTGAAATTGGGGTTTAAGGGTGTTCCGTTCGGAGTCCGCAACTCTGGGGATAGATTGGGGTGGTTTTTTACACCGGTGCTGTAGTGTTCTACCACTTCTTCCAACGTTTTGAAACGACCGTCGTGCATGTACGGCGGACGGAGGCCGATGCTGCGCAAGGACGGAACTTTAAACAATCCATTCTGCGCTGCGTTTCCGGTGGTTTGCCCCAGTCCCAAGTCCGTCGTAGAAGCTAGATCCAGGCCATTGTTTCGAGGTCCCGGTGCCGTGAATGCCTCAGAACCGTGGCAGCCAACGCACGCGCCGGGGGCCGGAGGGCCGCCACCGGGTGCTATTCCAAAGAACAAGTTCTTTCCTTGATTTTCTTGAGCGGTAAAGTTGGGGAATGCTGCAGCAGGACCATTGACCTGCGCACGTCCTGCATCGTACCGGCTTTGGTAGGCCAGAATACTGCGCACGAACTGTGCTAAAGCCAGTGCCATGCGTTCGGTCGTAATTTCAGCGGTGCCAAAGGCTTGCTCAAACAAAGGAGCATAATAAGCTTTTTGTTGTGCCCGCGCCACCAAAGAATCTAAGGTCATGCCCATTTCTACAGGATCTTGAAACGGCATCAAAACCTGTTGTTCCAAGGAGGAAGCGCGTTCGTCCCAAAAGAAATTGCCGTTGGTGTAAAAGCGGGAATTGACCAATCCCATGGAATGGCGTCCGGTCAAGCCGCCCGCAAATCCACGACTGAGCCTTGCGGTATCGCCAAATCCTAAATTTTGGCGGTGGCAAGAAGCACACGATACCGACCGATTCTTGCTGAAGGTTTTGTCGTAAAACAAGACGCGGCCCAAAGTAGCGCCGTAATCCGTAACCGGATTGGTAAAAGGCGTATTGTCCCGATTGAGTACGTTAGGTGTTGCAAAATGCTCAGGTACCTGCGGATTGCTGTAGTTGTAAGGCTCACGCGGCAAGTTTAGTGCTGCCGCCACCGGATCCGTGGGTTCTTCCGGACGACAACCCACAAAAACCAATGTTGTTGCTCCCAACGCAGCGATCCACCGGAGCGTGGTCCACGAATTTTTTAGTTCCCTCATGATTCTTGGATTAAAAATACCCCAATTCGTTTAACGATGACCCAAAAAGTTTTGGTCACCGTTTCCTACTACTGATTGTGGAGCGTAAGTTCAGCGCCATCCAGCGGCCTGAATCAAAAACACACAAGGTCTTTTGTGCAGGTTGGGTGCGGCTAAAGTCCGCCATTCCCGAACCGTCCGCATGGAGATCCACTCCGTTTCAAGGGTCAAATCTACCGCCACGCACAAGCGCGTTTCCGGCTGCAGTGCTGCCAAGGCAGATTCCCAAGTAGCCCCATTTCGGTAGGGCGTTTCAATGATCAACTGCGTGGACGGGACGCCGGGCGTTTGAGTTGAGCGAGCCTCTAACGCTTGCCAAGCTTTTTTCCGAGCTGGTGCTTCAACGGGCAGGTAGCCGTTGAACGCGAAGTGTTGACCGTTCAGACCGCTCGCCATCAGTGCCAACAATAGGGAAGAGGGCCCCACCAAGGGAACCACACGGATGCCCATGCGATGCGCCTCCGCCACCACCAAAGCTCCGGGGTCGGCCACGCCGGGAACGCCAGCCTCAGACATCAGAACCACCGTCTCACCGGCAGCGGCCGGAGCTAGAAAATCACGAATACCCTGCTCTGGGCGGTGCTTATCCAATTCGTGCACCACCAAATTGGACTGCACAATTCCCGGATGGATGTATTTTAAATGCTGACGCGCGGTTTTGCTGTTCTCCACCACAAAATACCGTGCTGTAGAAACAACATCCAGCAATTTTTGCGGAAAAAGTTCCGACGCCGGGGCGATCCCCAAGAAGGTGGGGACCAATACAAGCATTTAAGCCAGGGTCAGTTTTTTGCGCAACTCGTCCACGTACGTGCGGAAGCGCTTGTCGGTTTCCGACAGGTTGTTGACCGTACGGCAAGCGTGCAGCACGGTGGCGTGGTCCTTGTTCCCGCACTGTGCACCAATAGTAGCCAACGAGCTCTTGGTCAATTGCTTGGCAAAGAACATAGTCAATTGACGCGCTTGAACGATTTCGCGCTTGCGGGTTTTGCTTTTAAGGAGCTCCGTCGGCATGTCAAAATAATCGCAAACCACCTTCTGGATGTAGTCGATGCTCAACTCGCGCGACGTGTTCTTGACGAACTTGTCGATCATCTGCTTCGCCAACTCCACCGTGATCTTCTTTTTGTTCAAAGAAGACTGTGCCAGCAAGGAAATCAGAGCTCCTTCCAACTCACGCACGCTGGAGTGAATGGAGTAGGCCAAGTATTCCACCACGTCCTCGGGCATCTCGATGCCGTCTGTGTAGAGTTTTTTGCGAAGAATGGCAATACGAGTCTCTAAATCAGGCTTTTGCAAATCCGCGCTCAACCCCCACTTGAAGCGAGAAAGAAGGCGTTGTTCCATACCCTGCAGATCTACTGGAGCACGATCCGAAGTAAGTACTACTTGTTTTCCACTTTGGTGGAGGTGGTTGAAAATCTCGAAGAATACGTCTTGCGTCTTTTCTTTACCGCTAAAGGACTGCACGTCGTCCATGATCAACACGTCGATCATTTGGTAGAAGTGCACAAAATCGTTTTTGGTGTTGTTCCGAATGGAGTCGATGAACTGCTGCGTGAAGCGCTCTGCGGAAACGTACAATACGGTCTTCTCCGGATACCGGTCTTTGATTTCGATCCCGATGGAGTGCGCCAAATGTGTTTTGCCCAATCCAACACCACCGTAAATCAACAATGGGTTGAAGGAGGTTCCTCCGGGCTTATTCGCCACGGCATAGCCTGCAGACCGCGCTAAACGATTGCAATCTCCTTCGATGTAGTTGTCAAACGTGTAGTTGGGGTTCAACTGACTTTCAACGTGAACCTTTTTAAGGCCCGGAATTACAAAGGGATTGCGAATGCCTTCCACGCCGCCAATCTCCACCGGCATGGAAACGTATGGGTTCTGGATGGGGGGGCGGTTGGTTGAAGGGATTTTCAACGTTTGGGGCTCCGTATTCCCATAGGTGTTTTCCATGACGATGGAATACACCAACTTGGCATCTTCACCCAGTTCTTTGGTGATGGCGCTTTTCAGAAGCTTAATGTAGTGGGCTTCCAACCACTCGTAGGTAAATTTGGAAGGTACCTGAACGGTAATCACTTTACCTTGCAACTTAAGCGCCTTGATGGGAAGGAACCACGTGGTAAATGCTTGTGGCGTGATGTTGTCCTCAATAAAGGACAAACAATTCTTCCAAACGGCTTCGGCGCTCCGTTCCATAGGGGGTGTTCTCTTAGTACATTTGGACTTCCGAAGGGTGGCACCTTGCCAAATCCGGGGGGTCGTTTTGATGTCACAAAGCTGTCAATAAATTTGCCATTAAAAAAATGTTTACCCCCTTGATTTTAGGTTTTTTTTTGTGTAAAGAGAATGTGAACAGGACCCTTGCGGATGCCAGTGTTTGTGTTTTAAATAATTGAAATTCAGCGTTCTAATGATTTCGCACAGTACGAAAATTCGCGTACGGTACGCCGAGACGGACCGCATGGGATACGTTTACTACGGAAACTACCCAACCTACTTTGAGGTAGGTCGTGTGGAATGGTTGCGGGCACTGGGTTTGAGCTACAAAGAGTTGGAAGACTCGGGCACCATGCTCCCCGTATTGAACCTAAACGTTAAGTACATCCGGCCCGCTCGGTACGACGAGTTACTCACTTTGCTTACCCGGGTTGAAAAGTTGCCGGGTACCCGTTTGGAGTTCCACCACGAAGTTTTGGGACCCAACGGTGAGCGGCTCACTCTGGCAACCGTTGAATTGGTATTTGCCCATACGGACACCGGAAGGCCTAAGCAGGCCCCTGATTCCGTATTGAACGCCATGCGGCCTTACTTTCCAGAAAGCTCAGCGGAATAAAAGGCGGTTAAAAGCCAGTCCAGCGGAAATGCCCGTGTGCTCCATTGGCTCCCCAAAGCAACAGATACGTTCCTGGGGGTACGTTCCAAAGCGCCCGAAGGTTGTGCAGGCCTTCTTCAACACGAACAGTACCTACGATGCGTCCGCTGAGGTCGGAGCAGGTTACCTCCATAGGCGTGGTGGCTACGAAGCCTTCCTCCGTAGCCCAGGCATACAGCGAGAAAGCAGTAGTCAGCTCTTCATCAGATACCTTGGGCATTAATATTTGCCACGTGGCAAAGTCCCGGTGCAATCGCCAAGCGTTGGATCCGTTGTTGCGCAAGGTGTCTGCCTGCAAAACCAATTCCGCAGCGGTTCTGTAGGACATACCGGACGCCCACTGGTGAGCACTTTCCAGCACCAAGGCGTCCATTTCGTTGCGCCCCACGTGCGGCCAACTGCGCATGAGGGCGTCTACGAATACGTTGGTGTGTGCGTAGATGTTGAAGAACGAAAGGCCCGGATACATTTTTTGGGTTGCGTTTTGCGCAGATCTACCGCTCCAGAATTCGTTGTGTCCGTCCCAGCCAAAAACGCGCTGCCAGCCGTAGTTGTTGAGGTGTCGGGAATAACTAACCGCCCAGTAATCGCCAAACGCTTCGTCCAATGAACTGCGTTCGTCGCCAAAATTGGTATTGGGTACGATGGCTTGTGAAATGGCGTGGCCGTATTCGTGCACCACCACGTCCGCATCTTCCGCATCGTCTACGCCGCCTTCGCCAAAGTAAAGGCGAGGTGGGGTGGTGCTCCAATCAAAAAAACTGTTGTCTTGGCCGTTGATTGCGTGCGGATCTACGGGGATCGCATAGGGGACGGCCGTAAAACCCAACGCAGAGGTGTGGTTTTTAAACGTTTGGATGTGGTAAAACGCATTGACGTCCTCAAAGCGGTTGTCCGTTCGGGAAAACGCAAAAGCTGGGGTGCTGGAGGTAGCGGGTACGGAGGTAGGAGGGTCAAAGTCTTGAATAACCACGGCTCCAGAGCTCAAGATGAATTGGGTGCCGGACCAAGAAGCTTTGAAGCTCTTGTTTACCCGCAAGGGATCCAAAACCGCTACGTTGGCGTCGTTGAGGTCCACGTATTGCCCGCCGTAGGTAACCCCGGCCTTCGTCAGGGGGTCTGGATCGAAAACCAGGCCGGTGACGGTTGTGTCCGCTTGAAAGGTGCGATCGTTGGATTCAAAATGCACCAACAAGTCGCGTTCGTACAGTGTTGCTCCGGTTTGGTCGTCCGCAAAACGCTCCCACCAGCGGTGCTCGGGTTCGGTGGTGCGCTCCCGGGTTTGCCAAGCGGCACGCCATGTTTTCGCATTTTCATCAAAGAAATAAACCGGAGTTTTTGGGGCCGACGGTTCTGGATTCCAGAGCGGTTCAGGCAGTTGTTCCGCCCGGGGGTAGTAAGGAGCAACCGCGGACACCACTTGTCCGTTGCGGCGAATGCACACATTGGCCTGCAGCCCAAAAGCCGGTACCGATCCCGCATAAACCCCATACAGGCGGTAGTCTGCCGTTGGTGTTTGTTGCTGATTTTCGAGATGGTAGGTCCAACCTGGAGGCAAGGGAAGGCGATCGTTCAACCAAGCGCGGGTTTCCTCCTCCGTGCGGACCTCCAGGGGGGCTTCCGGGTGGTAAATCTGTCCCAAGAGGACCGAAGGTGCAAAAAAGACAATTCCAACGATGAAAAGACTGCGAATCGGCTGCATGGTAAATTATTCAGTGGGGTCTGTACTACGAAGATACACGCGGCATTCGGTGGCGCCCATGCGCTTGGGAAAACCACGGTTTGTTTGTTCCGGGTCGGTTAGGGGTTGGGCGTTTTTGGGCAGAGACGGCGCCCACACAGAAGGAGTCCAAGGCCGGTCTTGGGTCAAAACCCGCAACTCATCCCACCAACCAGCGCGCAAAATAGATACCAAAACCGACGCGCCTCCTTCCACAAGCACCGAGCGAATTCCATTTTTGGTGCACCACGCCAAGGCGTCTTCGGGTGCGGCAAAGCAGGTAACGTCCGGGGGGGTAGGCGTGGACGGCGTGCCGAGAACCAAGCGCCGGGGAGCGCGACCGCCCACCAAGCGCGCATTCAACTGCGGTCGGTCCAAATCCCAGGTTCGAGCGCCCACCAGGATGGCGTCTTCTTCCGACCGCCATTGGTGCACCACAACCTGTGCTTCCGGAGACGAAACGGGGTAGGGGCCCGGATGTTCCGGGGTTCGTTCCGCATCCATGCCCCCTTCAGGCGTTTGGGCCCATTTCAACACCAAGTAGGGTCTTTTTTGTTCCACCGAAACAAGAAACCGACGGTTGATCCAACGGCACCAGTCTTGCAGCTCCGGGGCTGCAGCTTCCACCGCTACGCCGGCTGCTTTCAAACGGCGCAAACCGTTCCCGGAGACCCGTGGATCCGGATCTACCGTTCCGTACACCACCCGCCCAATTCCAGCAGACACCAGGGCGTCCGCGCAGGGAGGAGTTTTGCCTTGGTGTGCGCAGGGTTCCAGCGTTACGTAGGCCGTGGTTTGCGGCAAGAGCAGTCGGTCTTCTGGGGAAAGGGCGGCCAAGGCGGCAGCCTCCGCATGCAAATCCCCGGCGCGCCTGTGAAAACCCTCCGCCAGCAAGCGTTCATTGGGTTGTCCCGGTTGGTACACCAAACAGCAACCCACCACCGGATTGGGCGACGTATGCCCCAAAGCGCGCACGGCCAACTCCGCGGCGCGGAGCATACCTTTGCGGTCTGCGGCAGGGGTAGATTGCATGCAGCAAAGGTACTGCAGATGAACGGCAACGAGGCCCAAAAGAGGTTTGTAGCAGCGGCCCAAGCGGGCGGACACGACGAACGCGAAGCACGGGCCATTTGGCAGGCGTGGTTGCAGGATCGTTGGGGCCTGACCCGAACGCAGTGGATGCTCCACGAACACGAGCCCGTTTCCGATGCTTTTGCCGCGCAGTGGGAATCGGATACCCAACAGTTGAGCGCTGGAATTCCCTACCAATACACGCTGGGCTGGGTGAACTTTGCCGGGGTCCGTTTGGACGTGGGACCGGGCGTGTTGATTCCCCGCCCGGAGACGGAGGCCTGGGTTTTGGATTGGACCCAACGCCTCCCGCAGGCGCAACGAGCCTTGGACGTTTGCTCCGGGAGCGGGTGCATTGCCGCAGGTCTGGCCCAGGCTTGGCCCCAAGCAACGGTCTACGCTGTAGAATGGGACGCGGCCGCCTGGCCGTGGTTGACCCAAAATGCCGCTCAATTTCCGGGAATTCAGCCCGTTCGAGCCGATGCATTGGCCCCTCCGACGTCGGCTTACGCATCCCTGGACCTGCTGCTTTCCAACCCACCGTACATCCCGGAAACCGAGCGAGAAACATTGGCCAGCCACGTTCGCGATTACGAACCCGACGCCGCACTTTTTGTACCCCCAACCGACCCGTTGCTGTTCTACCGCTCCTTGGTGGCGTGGGGCGAGCGCTTGCTGCGCCCCGGAGGGTGGTGGTCCGTGGAATGCCACACGGATTTCACGGCCGAAGTTGCTCAATTGTTGTCCCGGCCGGGGTGGTCCGTACCGGAAATTCGCGCGGATATTTTTGGAAAACCGCGCTTTGTGGACGCGCAGTGGCTCGGTATCTTTACCCCATGATCCCGTCGGAAAACAATCCCATCTTCGAGCGAATTCAGTTCCTGCGGACGGAGTTGCACCGCCACAACCATCTGTACTACGTGGAAGATCGGCCGGTGCTGTCCGACGAAGCATTTGACGCACTATTGCGTGAATTGGAAGATTTGGAGCGCGCTCATCCACAGTGGCTGGACGCCAACAGTCCCACGCAACGCGTGGGCGGCGCGGTCACCAAAAAGTTTGCTTCCGTTCGCCACCACGTCCCCATGCAGAGTTTGGCCAACACCTACTCCCGCGAAGCACTGGATGCCTTTTTTGACCGGGTGGAAGGGGCCCTGCCGGAGGAACCTGTCCGCTACGTGGGCGAGTTGAAGTACGACGGAATTGCCCTCAGCTTGCACTACGCAGGCGGTCGTTTGGTGCGTGCCGTTACCCGCGGAGACGGGGTTTCCGGGGACGACATCACCGCCAACGTACGCACCATTTCCACCATACCCTTGGTATTGAACGGCACACCGCCGGAATCGGTAGAAGTTAGGGGCGAAGTATTCTTGCCTTTTGCGGCATTTGCGGCCCTCAACAACGACCGTTTGGAGCAGGATTTGGAGCCGTTCATGAATCCACGCAACGCAGCCAGCGGCAGTTTAAAGTTGCAAGATTCTGCAGAGGTTGGAAAACGAGGCCTGGCCTTCATGCCCTATTTACTCGTGGGTGTGGAAGGGGTGGCTGCCCATGCGTCGGGCTTTGAACAGCTCAAAACGTGGGGATTTAAAGTGCCGAACGAAGTGGATCACACGCTTGTAGTGGCGCTCCACCGCAACGAAATTTATCGTTTTTTGGATCGATGGGATGCGGATCGTGCCGAATTGCCTTTTGGCATCGACGGTGCCGTCATCAAGGTAGACGCTACAGATCAGCAGCGTCGGTTGGGCAGCACGGCCAAAGCTCCGCGCTGGGCCATTGCCTACAAGTACAAAGCATTGGCCAAAACCACGCGTTTGGAAGCCGTGGTGTACCAAGTAGGGCGCACCGGTGCCGTAACGCCCGTAGCGCAATTGGAACCGGTTCTGCTCGCCGGTACCGTGGTCAAGCGCGCAAGTCTCCACAACGAAGACATCATTCGGTCCTTGGACCTCCATTGGGGAGACACCGTTTGGGTGGAGAAAGGCGGTGAAATCATCCCCAAAATAACCGCTGTAGAGCCCGGCTTGCGTCCGGCCGGAGCCTTGCCCGTGCGTTTCCCGGAAAACTGCCCGGAGTGCGGTACTCCGCTGGTTCGCCAAGAGGGTGAGGCCCAACACTACTGCCCCAATGCCATCGGTTGCATGCCGCAGCGCCACGGCCGCGTGGTGCACTTTTTGGGCCGACGCGCCCTCAATTTAGAGGGTTTGGGCACCGAAACGGTGCAAGCTCTGCTGGATCGCGAACTCGTGCAGCAACCCTCGGACCTGTACTACCTGAGCGAATCAGACTGGTATTTTTTGCCCAATTTTAAGGAAAAATCCCTCCAAAATGTTCAGTTGGCTTTGGAGGCGAGCAAGCAAGTGCCCTTTGAACGCGTACTTTTTGGACTGGGCATTCGCCACGTGGGCGAGACCGTAGCCAAAAAAATGGCACGGCACTGGGGCAACATCAACGCAATCGCGGCTGCGGATTTGGAATCCCTTCAAGAAGCAGACGAAGTTGGGCCCGCCATAGCGGAGTCCGTTCGTGCTTATTTCTCCGACGAGCGCAACCGAATGGAAGTGGAGCGCTTGCGGGCGGCCGGATTGCGCATGGAAATCGACGGCAGCCATACCGTTTCCAACGTCCTGCAGGGCAAGAGTTTTGTGGTGAGCGGTGTTTTCACCGGCTACACCCGGGACGGCATTAAAGAAACCATAGAATCCTACGGCGGGCGCATTGTGGGCTCCGTGAGCGCTAAAGTTGATTTTGTGGTGGCCGGCGAGGGAATGGGGCCTGCCAAAAAAGCCAAGGCAGAATCCCTTGGCGTTCTAGTGGTATCCGAAGATCAGTTCAACCAAATGCTGCAAAACGAATGAAGTGGATAGCCGCCCTGCGCACGCGCTACTGGCGCTACCGCCTGCACCAGCATTTGGAGCGGGTGAAGCCCACGCTGCCTTGGGTAGGGTGGGAGCGCTCCAAGTGGATAGGAGTGGTGTTCGACGCACAATCCGAAGAAGCTTTGGACCTTGTTCGCAAGGCAACCGACCGGTGGAAGCAGCAAGGGAAGTCGGTGAAATTACTGGGATACACCGGAACTCCGCGGGACAAGCACACCATATTTTCCGGCAGGCAGTTGTTTTTTATGGACGACTTAGCTTGGGACGGAACACCTGCCCGCGGCGACGCTTTGGAATTCATCCAAACGGACTTTGACGTGGTCCTCAATTTGGATGCAGATCCCTACAGCCCCAATGCGTTTGTTTTGGCGCACGCCCGCGCAGCCCTTCGGGTGGGTCCGCCCAACACCGCATCCATCTACACGGTCATGATGCCTTTTGATGTTGAATCTTTAGATCAACGCTTGCTGGAATTAGAGTCTTATTTACAACGAATTATACCTTCATGAGACACAATCCTTTTCAAGGGACCGGCTTGGCCCTGGTGACTCCCTTTGCAGCCGACGGTTCCCTGGATCGTGCGGCTTTGGCGCGCTTGGTAAACCACTCCATCGACGGTGGTGTGGACTTTTTGGTGGCCTTGGGCACCACCGGCGAAACCGCAACCCTTACGTCCGACGAAAAAAAGCAAGTACTGGAGACCGTCGCAGAAACCACCAACGGACGCATTCCTTTGGTGGTAGGCGTTGGCGGCAACAACACCACTGCCGTTTGCGCGCAGTTGGAAGCGGGCTTGCCGCAGGGCTACACCGGCGTGCTCAGCGTCTCTCAGATCGGAAGAG
>CANHXZ010000036.1 GCA_947464785.1 Flavobacteriales bacterium
CGGACGTTGGTGAATGGTGCCGCGGAAGCTGGGCAGCGCAGCTTCCAGGGCGGCTGTGGAATGAGGTAAAACGGCTCCGGAAAATGGCTCTTCGGGTGTTTCTGCGTCGTAGGAGGGCGTGGTATAGCCCAGCTTCAAACGCGCCCGATAGCCTTTACTGCCGGCCATTTCGGACTCAATGCGTTTGGTAGCCTTGCCCACGCACACCACCAAAACGCCGGTGGCCAAAGGGTCTAAAGTTCCTGCGTGCCCAATTTTAACGCTCTTCAGCCCGTAAGCGCGGCGCAGAGCGTACTTGAGTTTGTTGACCACGTCGAACGAGGTCCATTCCAGCGGCTTATCTACGGCAAAGATCCAACCGGCCTGCAATTCTTCCTCCGTCTTGGGGATTTCTCGAAATCCCGGAACCTCAGCGGCCAAAGCGTCCTCTGGATTCGGGGGAGTTGGAAGCACGGTGTGAAAAAAAAGCGGAAAATGGAATCAGAACCAAACGGTTCCCAAGGCCAGTAGCCCGACGGCAAAACAGTAGAACGCAAATCCAGACAGCTTTGCTTTCTTCACAAAAGCAATCATGGCTTGGCACGCCCACAGTCCGGTGAAAAAGGCCGCCACAAAACCTATTAGCAAGGGAAGGAGTGCGTCCGAAGTTCCGGAGGAGCCCATTTCCACGAGGCTTTTGGTGTCTACGAGCATCTTGCCCAGAATCAAGGGGACCACCATCAAAAAGCTGAAACGAGCAGCTTTCTCGCGGTCTATGCCCAAGAGGACGGCGGTGGCGATGGTCGCTCCCGAGCGTGAAATACCGGGCAAAATGGCTATGGCCTGGGCAATGCCCACCACGGCAGCGTCTGAGTAACCTACGTTTTTGTGGGTTTTCTTGGCTTTATTGGCCCAAAGCAGCAGCCCTCCCGTCAACAGGAGCATGGCGCCTACAAAAGCAATTTGGCCGTTGAAGAGGGCTTCCAACTGATCCAAAAAGACCAAACCAACAACGGCAGCTGGAATCATGGAAAGGATGATTTTGCCCGCAAATTGTAGGTCGTCGGCATCCCGGCGAACCAAGCCGGTCAAAATTTTACCAATGTCTTTGCGGAAGACCACCACGGTGCTCAAGGCTGTGGCGGCGTGAACCACCACGGTGAATAACAAACTTTCTGCTGCCTCGGCGTCGTACCCCAAGAGGGCCTTGCCCAGTTCCAAATGCCCGGAAGAGCTTACCGGCAAAAACTCCGTCAGCCCCTGGACAATGCCCAAAAGCAAGGCTTGAATCAATGCTTCCATCCTCAGTTCTGTGCCGCAGGACGACGCAACAAAGCCACCAGAGCAACGCCCAATCCGGCCAAAACCAAACCGGGAGCCACCACCAAACGCTGAGCGTTGAACATCTCCGGATTGTACACGTTGGGGTCGTCGGATCCGCCGCCTTGCATCAGGAAGTAGCCAACCAAGATCAAAACAATGCTACCCACCAAAAGCAGGTACGAGGTGCGGTCGAACAAAAAGGTGGATTTCATTGGGCATAAAGTTTATCGGTGTGCAAACGCAAGTACTTGTGTACGGCCAGGAAGGTGCTGCTCAAGGCAATGATCAAACCCAGGAGAAGCAATCCTGCACTGACCATGGCCCAAGTGGCCCAGGTCAGGAAGGGAGTGGTTTCCGGAGCCCAGACGGACAGCCCTTGGTACAGGCCAGCGAGGAGTACGGAAGCTACGGCTCCACCTAAGGCCCCCAGTTGAAGGCCCTGCAATAAGAACGGGCGGTGGATGAAGGTTTTGGTAGCGCCCACCAACTGCATGGTCCGGATTACAAAACGCTTGGCGTAGATGCTCAGGCGAATGCTGTTGTGGATGAGGGTCACGGAAATGAGCAACAAGGCGGCCGCAATTCCCAGGAGGAAGAGGGTAATTTTTTCGACGTTTTGGTGCACGGCGCCCATCAGGTCGCGGTCGTAAACTAGATCTTCCACGGCAGCTTCCTTGCGGAGCCGCTTCTCCAAAGCATCCAACTGATCCGGGGAGAGGTATTCCGCGTGCAGCTTCAAATCCAAGGCGTCGGACAGGGGATTAAGGCCCAAAAAGTCCACAAACTCTTCGCCCAAATCTTTTTGAAACTCCGCTGCTGCTTGATCGCGAGAAACAAAGACCACGCTGCGAACTTCCGGTTGACTGGACCACTTTTGCTGCAATTTACGCACGGTGGCCGCGTCGGTGTCTGGAACCAAAAAGGCCGTGAAGGTGAAATTTTCTTGCAGCTCCCGTCCGAGTTCGCGCGCTTGCAGTAGCAACGAAGCCATGACGCCCACCACAAAAAGGACCAACGCCATGCTGACGGTTACGGACACAAATGCCGTACGGACGCGCTGGCGGTGAAATTGTTCTTCGGGTGCGGGATGAGCCATGGAACAAATCTACAAAAAAGGCACGGAGGCGCTACTTTTGCGGCATGGAATACGTACCCGGAATCATAGAAGCGAAGTGGCAGTCCTATTGGCGTGATAATCAGACGTATGCAGCGTCGGAGGATCGCTCGCTTCCGAAGTACTACGTGCTGGACATGTTCCCCTACCCTTCCGGTGCCGGATTGCACGTGGGTCATCCGCTGGGGTACATCGCGTCGGACTGCGTGGCCCGATTCAAAAGACACCAAGGATTTAACGTGTTGCACCCCATGGGGTACGACGCCTTTGGCCTGCCCGCGGAACAGTACGCCATCCAGACGGGACAGCATCCGTCGATCACTACGGAAACAAACATTGCGCGCTACCGGCAGCAACTGGACCGGATTGGATTCAGCTTTGATTGGAGCCGCGAGGTGCGCACGTGCGAACCGGACTACTACCGCTGGACGCAGTGGATTTTTGCGCAGTTCTTTGGCAGCTGGTACAACCGCGCAGCGGACCGAGCCGAGCCTATGGAAACCCTGGTAGCGCACCTTTCGGCGCACGGCACGACTGGCTTGAACGCCGCCCAAACGGAAGCGCTGGAACTCACGGCGGCCGAATGGAACGCCAAGAACGGTGAAGACCGGGAGTCGGTATTGCAAAATTACCGCTTGGCGTACCGGTCCGAGAGTTGGGTGAATTGGTGCCCCGCGTTGGGTACGGTATTGGCCAACGACGAGATCAAGGACGGTTTCTCCGAACGCGGCGGTCACCCGGTGGTGCAGAAGCAAATGATGCAGTGGAGCATGCGCATTTCCGCCTACGCGCAGCGCTTGTTGGAGGATTTGGACGCATTGGACTGGAGCGACTCCATCAAGGAGAGCCAACGGCATTGGATTGGACGCAGCGAGGGCGCTTGGGTGCATTTTGACCTGGCCCAACCCGCGTTGGACCGCACGCAGTTGACGGTGTTTACCACCCGTCCGGACACGCTTTTTGGCGCGACGTACCTGGCGGTGGCGCCTGAATTGGAGGGCTTGGAGGGACTGGTGACGGCCGAGCAAGCCGACGCGGTAGCGGCGGTGCGCGAGGCCGCGGGCCGAAAAACCGAACGCGACCGCATGGCGGACGTGAAGACCATCAACGGGGCCTTTACAGGCTCCTATGCCGTGCACCCCCTGACCGGAGCCCCCTTGCCCATCTGGGTGGCGGACTACGTTTTGGCGGGGTACGGAACCGGTGCCGTGATGGCGGTTCCCGCACACGATTCCCGAGACCATCGTTTTGCCAAACACTTTGACCTACCCATTGTTGAAGTGATTGCCGGTGGAAACGTGGAGGTTGAAGCCTTTGAATCGTACGAAGGCGTCGCCGTCAACAGCGATTTTTTGAACGGTTTATCCGTGTCGGAAGCCAAGGCTGTGTGCATTGCTGAGCTTGCTGCGCGCGGCAAGGGCGAACAACGCATCCAATTCCGCCTGCGCGACGCCATTTTTGGCCGCCAGCGGTACTGGGGCGAACCCATTCCTGTTTCTTATGCCGACGGAGTGCCGCAGGTGCTGCCGGTAGAAGCCTTGCCCCTGGTGCTGCCTGAGGTTGATAAGTACTTGCCCACGGAAAGCGGTGAGCCGCCTCTGGCGCGCGCCACACAATGGGCCGATGCTGCCGGAAACGAGCTGGAAACCACCACCATGCCGGGTTGGGCCGGCTCCTCCTGGTACTTCCTGCGCTACATGGATCCGCACAACCGATCCGAATTTGTGGGCCAGGACGCCGCAAAGTACTGGGGCCAAGTGGATCTTTACGTTGGCGGCAGCGAGCACGCCACCGGCCACCTGCTGTACGCGCGTTTCTGGAACCAATTCCTGTTCGACCGGGGATGGGTTGGGCACCGCGAACCGTTTAAAAAATTAGTAAATCAGGGCATGATTCAGGGCGTGTCGGCCCTGCTGCACCGCCTTCCCGGAACCAACACCTTTGTGAGCGCCGGAGCGGTGGGCGATCGAGCCACGAGCCGCATCCACGTGGACGTTTCCTTGATCAACGAGAAAAACGAACTGGACCAAACCGCCTTCCGCGTTTGGCTCCCCGAATACGCAAACGCCGAATTTGAAACCGAAAACGGTGCGGTGGTTGTGGAGCGCGAGGTGGAAAAAATGTCCAAATCCAAGCACAACGTGGTGAATCCGGACGCCGTTGCGGATCAGGTTGGAGCCGACGGTTTGCGACTGTACGAAATGTTTTTGGGCCCGCTGGAGCAGTCCAAGCCTTGGGACACGCAGGGCATTGCGGGTGTGAGCAATTTCTTGCGCAAAACCTGGCGTTTGTTCACCGCGCAACCCATCTCTGACGAGTCCGCGCCGTTGGAGGCCTTGAAAATTGCGCACCGGCTGGTCCACAAGGTGGCGTCGGACATGGAAAACCTGTCCTTCAACACCAGTGTTTCGGCTTTGATGATTGCCGTCAACGAGTTGAGCGCGCTGCCCACCCGGCACCGCGAGCCGTTGGAAATGATGGCCATTGCCTTGTCTCCCTTGGCCCCGCATTTGGCGGAAGAACTGTGGGCCCACTTGGGACATGCGCCTTCCGTTACCCGCGCTCCTTGGCCGCAAGTAGATCCGGCGCTTTTGATCGACGACTCCGTGGTTTACCCCGTGCAGTTCAACGGCAAAACGCGCTTTTCCGTGGAGGTCCCGCGGTCAGCAACCTCGGCAGAGGTGGAAGCGTTGGTGCGCAGCCACGAGCAAACGCTGAAGTACGTTGGGGAGCAATCGATCCGCAAGGTCATTGTGGTGCCCGGACGGATTGTGAACCTGGTGGTGGGTTAAGCCCGACCGTTCGCCGACGGGGTCAATCCCTGCGCTGCTCCGGATAAGACAATGCCTCCAACCGTTTCAACAGGGGTTGGCTGGTGCGCTCAAAGGCGCCGCGGTACCGATCCGGTATGGGCTCGCTGTTGGGCAGTTTCAGCGCCAACGGGTTGACCTGGCGGCCGTTGACCCAAAAGCGGTAGCATACGTGCGGACCGGAGGCCAGACCGGTACTGCCCACATAACCAATGACCTGGCCTTGGGAAACGCGTGCGCCAGGCCGAATGCCCGATGCAATCCGGCTCATGTGCAGGTACTGCGTGCTGTAGGTGCCGTTGTGCCGCACTTTGACGAAGTTTCCGTTTCCGGAATTATACCCCGCTTTGTCCACCACGCCGTGCGCGGTGGTGTGGATGGGCGTTCCCGTGGGTGCTGCGTAGTCCGTTCCCAAGTGGGCTTTCCATCGGCGCTGGACCGGATGAAAACGGTTCATGGTGTACTTGGACGTGATGCGGAAAAAGTCCAACGGAGCTTTTAAAAACATCTTTTTTAGGCCCTTGCCGTCCCGATCAAAGTAGCCCGAAAAACCGGTGGCAGTGTCGTTGAAATACAGGGCATAGATGGGCTTGCCTCCTTGTTCAAAAACCGCGGCCAAAACCCGGCCCGCGCCCACGGACACGGTATCGTCCACAAATTTCTCTTCAAAAACCACCTTGAAACGGTCTCCGGGCTGCACCCGGAAAAAGTCGATGGTGTAGGCATAGACTTCCGCCAATTTCACGGCCACGGCCGCAGAAACATCCTGCTCCTGCAAAGTTCCAAAAAGGGAGCCTTCAATCACCGCCGCCACCTGACGCTCCCGGGTAACCACCGGGCGTTCCACGGACTTGACGTACAGCGAGTCCCCGCACGAAAACAAAACGTACCGGGTGGGCGACTCCTCGTAAATCAAGTACAACAGGGATTTTTGGGCGTCGCGCTTGCGAACGGTAATGTAGGTTTCGTTGGCCCGCCAGGTAGATGGGCGGAAGGCAGAGCCTGCACGGGCAATCAGCGCGTCCACACGAGGGTACGGCATGCCCAAGTCGTGCAGCAATCCCCCCAAAGTTTCTCCCGAACGTACCGTGTCCCGGTCCACGTGGAACTGGTGGCTGCCAAATCCGTACAGGTACAGGGGTGCTGGGGTACGCAAAGCGGCGCGTTCGGGATTCACCGCAACCGGCCGCGTGGAAACCACGGCCCAAAAAACACCGATGACGGCTACCGCAAAAAAGGCCCATACCGCGCCGCGGCGGTAAATTTTGCGTTCGGATTTGTTCATGCCTTAGAATCCAAAGAAGCCAGTTGTTGGTCCACCCACTTTTTGCCCCATTCCTCCTGCTCCTGATCGGACCACATTTCGGGGAAGAAAATGCGCTTTTGGAACCGCGGAGGCAGATAACGCTGCCAGTTGGTGCCGCCTGTTGCCGGAGCGTCCGACGGTTTTTTGGCCAAGTACTTGACCGCGGTTCGGTAGTGCTGCAGGGGCCAGTCCACGTTGATTTGGTGGTCCAATCCGCGCAAGGCCTGCACCAATTCGGGGTTTTGACGGTCCTCGTCGGACAGGTCTTGGACCAAATCCCACAAGGTGTTGCCGCGCCAGCGCAACGCAGCCATACGGAAGGTTTCGCCGTACTTGGCTTCAAACTGGCGCAAGGTGAGCGTTTTCTCGCCCGTTTCCTCCAACGTGGCGCCTTGGCGCCAGTAGACATGTTCCAAGAGCACCTCCGGATCTGCGCCTTGTTCCATCAGCGCGGCGCGGTGCTCCAACTGAACCAGGTGCTCCAGTCGGGTGGACGCAAATTCCAAGAAACGGTACTGGGCGGATTGGAAACCGGAGGCGGGAATGAGGGCCAGTCGGAACTTCAAAAACTGCTCCCGCTCCATTCCATCCGCCATGACGCCAAAACTGGTGGCCAGGGCATGGAAATACCGGTTGACACGGTTGATACGGCGCACCAGTTCCTCTAGGGTTGCGGGCACAACACCGTCCACCAGCGGTTCCAACTCGTGACGGGACAACTTGAAGTACAGTTCCGTGATTTGGTGGTACATGATGAAAATGGGCTCGTCCGGATACGCCGTGCGGGGCTTCTGCAACGTGAGCAGCGTGTCCAACTGGACGTAGTCCCAATACGTAATGTACTCCGTCATGTGGAGCCCTTCCAGAAAAGACGCCAAATCCTGACCGTCTGCAGCATACTTAGCCGCCAAAGACGCCAATTGTTCTTGAACTTCTGGGCTTAGGGTACTCATGAGGTTGCTGCTTTTTCCAAGGTGAACGAAAAGGTGGAGCCCACTCCGCGGGTGGAGGTGGCGTGAATTTGCTGCTTGTGTGCTTCCAGGATGTGCTTCGCGATGGCCAGACCCAAACCCGTGCCGCCCACGTCTCGGGAGCGGCTTTTGTCTACCCTATAAAAACGCTCAAAAATGCGCGGGAGGTCGGATTCGTCGATCCCGATGCCGTTGTCCGAGACTTTGATCAAAAAACGATCTTCCAAATCCAAAATATCTACCGTCACCCGACCTTTCTGCGGCTGGGAATACTTGATTCCGTTGGAAATCAGGTTGTGGAGCACTTGCTCTATTTTTCGGGAGTCGCCTAGGGCTTTGTAGATGCGCTCCTTGTCTTTTTTCAAGACCAATTCCACACCTGATTCGCGTGCCGACGGCTCCAATTCCTCCAAAACTTCCTTCAACGCACGGACCACGTCAAAGGTACCCATCTCCAAGGCAACGGCACCGGATTCCAGCCGAGACAACAAATCCATTTCCTGAATAAGGGCGGTCATGCGGTCCACACTTTTGGCGGCTTTTTCCAAAAACCTCCGATTGACTTTGACATCCTCCAGGCCGCCGTCCAGGAGGGTAAACAAATAGCCTTGAATGTTGAAAATAGGCGTTTTCAGCTCGTGGGACAGGTTGCCCATGAATTCGCGTCGAAAACCTTCACGGTCCAACAACCCTTGAATTTGTTGGTCTCGGTTTCGAGCCCAAGACTCTACGTCCTGCTCAACGTCGTCCAAACTGACGCGCGAGGTTGCCTTGGCCGCGGTGCGCGGATCCTTTAATATGGCGTAAATGGCCTTCAGACGTCGGTACAAAAACTGATGCACCATTCCGTAAACAAGAATTGCCAAGGCAGCGCCAAAGGCAAATGATTTCCAAAGCCGCTCCAAATCGTCCGGGAGCAGCCACCAAAGGCCTGCTCCAGCCAACAGACCGGCTAGGAAAGCAATTTGTTCGGGACGCTCAAAACGCATCCCGCTAAGTTAGCCCTCGAATTTGTACCCGACGCCCTTGATGGTGCCAATTTTATCGTCCCCTATTTTCTCGCGCAGCTTGCGAATGTGCACGTCAATGGTGCGGCCTCCCACTACCACGTCCGTGCCCCAAACGGCGTCCAAAATAGCCTCGCGGGTAAACACTTTCCCGGGTTTGGAGGCCAGCAAGAGGAGTAGCTCAAATTCCTTGCGCGGCATGTCCAACGCATTGTTGTCCACCAAAACTTTGTACTGTTCCGTGTCAATGGTCAAATTATTCAACACGATGGGCCCTTTACCTACAATGCCTCCACGCCGGCGAAGCAAGGCGTGAATGCGGCTCACCAAAATTTTTGGCTTGATGGGCTTCGCAATATAATCGTCCGCCCCGGCATCCAAGCCCGCCACCTGAATGGAATCCTCGTTCCGCGCCGTCAGAAAAACAATCAAACAATTTTGCGTTTCCGGCAATTTGCGCAGCGCCTCGCACGTCTCCATGCCGTCCATCTCCGGCATCATCAGGTCCAAAACCACCACATCCGGCTTAAATTTTTTCGCCAACTCCACCGCCAGACGCCCGTTGGAGGCCGTTTGAATTTGAAAACCTTCGTTTTCCAGGTTGTACGAAAGAAAGTCCAGAATCGACGGTTCGTCGTCTACCAGAAGGATGCGCGCGGATTGAGCCATGGCACAGGTACCGTATTGATGGTACCCAAAGGTAGGATTATCCCATTCCCGAGCACCCAAAGGAGCGCAACTTAACTTACAATTAACGTGACGCTTGGCCGTTCACTTTGTTGTAATTTTGCAAACTTATGCGTTTAAAAACGATTCTTTGGGTTTGTTTCTTGGGTTGGAGCGGTGGTGCCTGGGCACAAGCACCGGCACGCTTGACGCTCATGACCTACAACCTGCTGAATTACAGGAATTTTACAAGCTACTGCACATCCTCCAACAACAATCCGGTGGCCAAGGAAGCCGCTTTGCGGGAGGTTGTTCAGTACCTACAACCGGACCTTTTGGTGTGCAACGAAGTAGGCGGCGCCACCCCGTCTGCCCACGAAAAAATTTTAACGGACGTATTGAATACCAACGGAGTGAATCGTTGGGCCTCCACTTCCTACAGCAACAACGGCTTCTCAACCCTGGTGAACGGGATCTACTACGACAAAAACAAGCTGGGAGTTAAGCGGGAACAAATCGTTACCAAAACCTTGACCAACACGGACATCGTTCGGGTACTGGACGTGGTTCAGTTCTACTACAAGGATTCGCTGCTGGACTGGAACCCCGACACAACCTTTTTTACGGTTGTGGCCGCTCACCTAAAAGCCGGTTCTGCGGCTACAGATTTGTCTGACCGCACCGTGGCTACCGCCGCCCTGATGCAATTCCTCACCCAGCGCGTGCCGGACCCCAACGTACTCATGGGGGGTGATTTCAACATTTACAAAAGCCAGGAGGCTGCTTTCCAAAATCTGATCAACCACTCCGTAGCTTCCGAACGCTTCTACGATCCCATTGGGCAACTGGGCACCTGGACCAACAACGCCAACTACGCGCCGTACCACACCCAAAGCACCCGCAACGCCAACACCAACGGCGGCTGTTTCTCCGGGGGAGGTTTGGACGACCGTTTGGACCATTGGTTGGTATCCGAACACGTGAAAAACGGCACGGGCAAAGTAGCCTACGTGCCGGGCTCGTTCCGGGTGGTGGGCAACGACGGCATGCACTTCAACCAAGGAATTGACGAGGGCACCAATTTCAGCGTGCCCGCAAACATTCGAACGGCTTTGTACGCTATCTCAGACCACCTGCCGGTGCTGGTGGAATTGGAGGTGCAGCGCTTGGGCATTGGCCTGAACGAACCCGCCGCGGCGCCGAAGCGGTTTTGGCAACAGACGCGGGAAGCCAACGGAGGCACATCTTTGTACTGGCGGGGACCCGTTCCCACCCAAGTGGACGCCTACGACGCCTACGGACGTTGGATCCATACCCAACGCGTTGAGCAAAACAACCAGCCCTTGGAACGTCCAGCGGCTGTGTCGGGATTAATCTTCTTGCGCGCGGGCACTGCGTCCTCGTCTGCAACCTATACTTGGGCACCGTAATGGAGAAAATGCACAACCGCGGAATGGCATTCGCCCGGCTGATCCTTTTTGCGTTATTGCTGGCAGGTGCTGCGACGCCCGCTGCAGCACAGAGTTTTGACGAGAAGGTTACCAGCGCCTCCAACGTCCGATTGAACGTGACCAATGTGGGCACCTTTGGGAACGCTTTCCGCGGCTACCGAGACGGTTCCGGGCTGCCGTCCTGCGAATACCCCGCCGGATCCGGTACGGAACACCTTTTTGAGTCCGGTATTTGGATTGGCGGCAAAGAGAACGGCGGCCCCGTGCGGGTGTCTACCTCTGCGTACGACGCTCCACAAGGCTACGCTCCCGGCCGCGGAGGATTTGAATTTACCGCCCCCGTGGGCTCCTACCTGCAAGAACGCAGCTCCCTGACGGACAACCCCAACTACGCGGTGGATGCGGTTTCCCACCAAGACTTTGTGGCCCAATTCACGGACGCCAACCTCTTGGTTCCGGGCACCAATATTCCCATTTCCAGCCACCTCAACCCCATGAACGTGGAGGTGCGCATGGAAACCTACAACTGGAACTATCGGTTTTCGGACTTCTTTGTGTTGGTCAACTTGGTTTTCAAAAACGTGGGCACCAGCACCTACGAAGACACCTACATCTCACTGTGGAACAACAGCGTGGTGCGCAACATCAACGTCACCCCTGCGGGTGCCGGCGGCGCAGTTTTCTACTCCCAGGGCGGCAACGGGTTTATCGACTCCCTTTCCATGAACTACCGGTTTGACGCGTCCGGAGATCCCGGCTTCACGGACTCGTACATCGGTCAAAAATTTCTGGGCGCAGAAGACAAAAACGGCTTCCAGCACCCGTCCTTGAACCCCAATTTCAAGGCCAACTACAACGCGTGGGTGTTCAACAATTCCGGGCAGTCGCTGTATTTTTTCCCGACGACGGAAAATCAGCGCTACACCAAGATGAGCCAAGGCCTGAACCAAGATCCCTGCTGGACAGACCCTTCCGGCGTCCCCTGCCAATCCGGTTCAGGCGTCAACATTCAGGCCCAGTTGAACCAAGCGGGAAACCGATCGGACCTTCTGAGTGTTGGGCCGTTTGCTTCCTTTGCGCCGGGCGATGAAGTGCGCGTAGCCTTTGCCTACGTTTTGGGAGCCAAAAAGGACGACGGCCTGCCCAATGCCGCCAATACCGCGGAACAGAAATCCATTTTCCTCTCCAACGCCAGCTGGGCACAGACGGCCTTCAACGGTGAGGACGTCAATTTTAATGGCCTTTTGGATGCCGGCGAAGACAAGGACGGCGACGGCAAAATCACGCGGTTCATCCTCCCCACTCCCCCAGCGACGCCCAAGATTCGCGTGGAACCGGGCAACCACAAGATTGACCTGTACTGGGCAGACAACGCGGAACGTTCCGTGGACCCCATCTCCCAAAAATTGGATTTTGAGGGATACCGCATTTATCTGAGCAAGCTGGGCTTTGACGTGACCGCCACGCAAAATCTGGCCAAGGACTTTGTGCGCGTGGCGCAAATGGACGTGGCGGGCAATGGTTTGTTTTTTGACACCGGTCTGGAGCAGTACCGTTTGGCGCAGCCCAAGCAATTTCCGGGGGATACGGTTCGGTACCGGTACCGGTACACGGTGGACAACCTGCCCAACGGCTGGCAGCACGCGGTGGCCGTGACCTCCTTTGACCAGGGGAACCCCGCCACCGGTTTGGAGTCTTTGGAATCCAGCTTTTTGGCCAACGACCGCCGCGCCTTTGCCGGCACCCCAGCCAACGACAGCCTGAAGAACGGTGCCCCGTACGTTTACCCCAACCCCTACTACGCGGGCGCTTCGTGGGAAGGTCGGTCCAATTTCCAAGAGGAAAGCCGCAAGTTGATCTTCGCCAATTTGCCGGCTCGCTGCAAAATCACCATCACCACAGTGGCCGGAGACGTTTTGGACGTCATCGACCACAACGAAAACTACAACGGGAGCGACATCCGCTGGTTCCGCACCTTCGGATCAGACACCCCCGACGACCACACGTTTTCCGGTGGCGAGCACGCCTGGGACCTCCTCACGCGTTCCACCCAAATGATTTCCCGCGGCATTTACCTGTTCCACGTGGAAGATCTGGAAACCGGCAAGAAAACCACCGGACAGTTTACTGTGGTTCAATGATCCAGTAGTGAATCCAACACAATATAAAAACCAACGCAAATAACATCCCTCCGCAAGGACCCCGTCGAATGAAAAATACCTACACCCTTTTGGTGGTTGCCCTGATGGGCGCAGCCGCTTTTGCCCAGCCTTTTCAGCGCATCACGCAAATTCAGTACGTGAGCCCCACGATGTTGGCGAATTGCCAGGATTCCACGCCGTTCAACAACCAAATTGTGCGCACCCGGGGTATTGTGGTGGTGCCGGGTAACGTGTCTGAGGTGGCGTCGGGCTCCGTGCAAGGCGGGAGCCGTCCTTTCTTCTTCATTGTAGACACGGCAGCCAACGGCGCAGCAGGCCCCTTCAAAGGAATGGAAATCATGGGCGCCTACCGCAACGCACAAAACCAACTGGTTCCGTTGCCCAACGTGGAACTGTTGATTCCGGGCGACGTCATTGAATTTGTGGGCAAGGTGACGGAATTCAACCGCGGTACCCAAATGGAACCCAACAGCGTGAATTCCTTGACCATTTTGAATTCCAAGCCGGCCCCCGCCTCCGTAGTGGTGCCCTTGAGCCAATTGAACGACCCCCTCCGCGTGAACATCCCCACCACGGGCGAACAGTGGGAGAATGCCTTTGTGGAACTGCAAAACGTTACCGTAACAGAGGTTTTGCCCTTTGGTGGCAACCGTGTGAGCTTCAACGTAGTGGACGGACAAGGCAACAAAATCAACGTGTCGGACCGCTTTCTGGCCCAAAAATTACCCTCTTGGCAGACGGTCAACCCGGCCAGCCCCCAAACCACCGGCTCATTTGTCCCTCCCGTTCCCGGCACTTTTTACTCTAGCTTGAAGGGCATGGTGCGCCACGACGGAAACGGCTGTTTTCCCAACGCCGGAACCACCCGCGGCTACGAGCTGAACCCGTTTGCAGCCTCCCACTACCAGGTGGCCTACGCCCCCCCGTACATCTCCAACTTCGACCGCGATCCGTTCTTGCCCACGCCCAACCA
>CANHXZ010000037.1 GCA_947464785.1 Flavobacteriales bacterium
CTGGCGATCCTTGTGGTGGGTGCGGTGGGGTGCAGCGCTTCATCTGAGGTGGAAGCGGATGCCTTGGCGCTGCGGGAAAAAGTGGAAGCTTTGCACGACAGCCTGGCCGCTGTGGACAGTTTGGCGGTGGAAAACGCGCTGATCGTATACCGCGTCAACTTAGAGCGGTTGGCCCCGTACGCTGCAGACAGCAGCAAACGGGACGTGGTGGTGTCCGACGGAACGACGCTGGACCGGTCTGCGAAAAACCTCTTTAAATTCCAAGCCCAGCGACGCGTTTGGATGGGCGCCTTGACGGCCGGATCCGCACGTTTGAAAAGCCTGGCCCACGACGTGCGCACGGAATACCTGGATACGGCGCAAGGGCGGGTTTACCTGGTGGACGAGCAAGGTGCCTTGTGGGCGGTGCTCCAAGACGCCCGTTCGCGCATGCATGCCGCGCAGTGGTGCTTGGACAAGGCAGACAGTTTGAACGTTCGCATGGAAGACCACTTTGCCCGGTGGGGCAGTCCCAAATGAGGCCCCTGTTCCTGCTGGTTGTTTGGACGGCCCTGTCCGCTGGAGGGGCTAGGGCTCAATCCCCAGGGGAAACCCAAAACAACGCTCGCAGTGCCGAATCCGGTATTTTTGGCGCTGTAAATCAAGCTATTACGCCGAAACTAGACAGTGTGCTGGCGGCGGCTGAGTCGGCCTACAAGCAGCAGCCCAACGACGATCGGTTGCAAGCCTGGATTGGCTTGTTGCTCCAAGCAGAACGTGGCGATGAAGCGCGCAAGGCCGTGGATCGGCACGCCAAACGCATGCGCAACCGCGCTCTTTTCTACACCGCGGACGAAGCCTACGTGTGCAAAAAAATGGGGCGCACCGAAGATTATGCGGCAGCGATGAAATCCGCTGCTGCGGGGGCGGCCCTGCAACCGGGAAACGCGTCTCCCCTCTCCGATCGTTTCAAATCCTACGGTCTTTTTGCCGAAGCCGTTGCTGTTTTGGAAGCAGCGGAGCGCGCCGTGCCGGGCATGCGGTTTACGTACCAAAAAGTGCTGCTTTGGGCGGACTTGGGCGACCTGCCCAACGTCTACCGCGGTTACGTGCAGTTGCTGGACGAAAACCCCGGTTTCGTGGCTACTTTGCAAATGTTTCTGTCCAACTCCTTGGACGAAAACGGACGGATTCCGCGCGCAGAACTCCTGTACGACGCCTTGATTGGGCGGCTGCAACTGGGCAATTCACGTCCGCACGAGGATTTTTTGGTTTGGTGCTACATCCAGGAGCAGTTGTTTGACGACGCCCTGGTGCAACTGAAGGCGTTGGATCGTCGGTCTGGAGGGGAACCCGCCCAGCGCTTGGCCATTTACCAGTTGGGGCGCGCCGCAGAAAATGCGGAACAATGGGATGCGGCGGAGCTATGCTACGGCTACCTGATTCTGGCGGGGGTGCAAATGCCGTTTGCCCGGGAATCACACGAGGCCCTATGGTCTTTGCAGGGAAAACGCCCGGAGCGGTATGCGGAACTTCGCCGCACCTTAAACTTGGGTTTGCAGCCGCAATCGGGTTGGCCCGCCGGCTGGGAACCGTCGGCCCGGTTGGCCTTGGCGCAGGTTTTGGTGGCCGGATGGAACAAAAGCGATTCTGCCGTTCGCGTGCTGAATGGGGTGCCGGACCGACTCCCGGACAACGATCCGTTGCGGGGTTCCGTGGTTTTGTTTTTGGGGGATTTGGATTTGCTCTTGGGCGCGCCCTTTTCCGCGCTGATGCGGTATGCGGAGGTGGCACAAGACTTTGGTGGAAATCCCTTGGGGGACGAAGCGGCTTTTCGAAAGGCGCGGGTGGCGTACCTGACGGGGGACATTGCTTGGGCCAAAACGCAGTGGGAGGTGCTGAAAACGAGCACGTCGAAGAAAATTGCGAACGACGCGCTGGCGCGTACGCAGCTGCTGGATGAGCTATTAGCGGAGGATTCTACGGGCGCGTCGTTGCGTCCGTTTGCCCGCGCAGAACTGCTGCGGGCCGAGCGAAGCGAGGCCGCAGCCGGCCGGATTCTGGATTCAATTGTGCGTGCCCTGCCCACATCCAATCCCCTGTACTTCCACGCGGCCTTGGCTTGGGCGCGTTGGAACCGGGATCAAGGAAACGCCGCGCAAACCGAGGCGGCCTACCGGCCGCTGGTGGAATGGCCGGAACGGCATGCCCTAGGCGACGACGCCTTGTGGGAGTGGGCGCAAATTGTGGCCAACTCGGGGGGGAGTCGGGCCGACGAAGCCCGCGCCCTGTATCTTCGTTTAATGGAAATCTACCCGGACTCGTACTGGTCCGAACTGGCTCGCCAGCGCTACCGACCGGGCCCAAAAACCGCCAACTGATGTACCTCTACAACGTTACCGTCAACATCGACGACTCCGCGCATGCCCTTTGGAAGGATTGGATGCTGGAGGTTCACATTCCGGAAGTCTTGGCTACGGGCCAATTTTTGGACTGTAGGTTCACCCGCGTTTTGGTGGAGGAAGAGTCCGGCACCACCTACTCCATTCAGTACCGATTTGCTTTGATGGAAGACTTTCAGCTGTACCAGGAACTGTATGCACCCGGGCTGCGCAGGCAGACGGAGGAACGCTTTGGCGGCAAATTCGTGGCGTTCCGCACGTTGCTGGAAATCCAGAACGAGTTTACGGCCGAGCGACTCGACGGCTGACGCTTAACCCGTCCCGAAACGGAAGCAATTGGTGCACCACGCGCGGATCTGCCTGTGCTTGCGCCACGTAGGCCCGCAGTCCTTCCGTTTCTGAATCCTGTTCGTTGGGGTCTGCCACCTTGCCGCTCCACAAAACGTTGTCTGCTACGATCAATCCCCCCGGACGCACGCGATCCACCACAGCGTTGTAGTACGCGCTGTAGTTTTCTTTGTCGGCGTCGATGAACACCAAATCCCACGGATCCTGGGCCCATTCTGCGGTGGCCAAGACGTCCAAGGCCGCACCCACGTGCAGGTGCAATTGATCGCCTTTGCCGGAAGCGTTGAAGTACCCACGGACCCGTGTCTCCAATTCTTCGTTGATGTCGATGGTGTGCAAAACGCCGTCGGACGCCATTCCCTCCGCCAAACAAAGCGCGCTGTAGCCGGTGTAGGTGCCGATTTCCAAAATGCGTTTGGGGCGCATGAGGTGGCTGATGAGGCTGAGGAAACGCCCTTGTTGGTGGCCGCTGAGCATGCGCGGCATCAACACTTCCTGCCAGGTTTCGCGCTCCATGCGCTCCAGCAATTCCGACGCCGGCTCGGTCCAAAGACCGGCGTACCGATCAATATTTTCGGGTAAAAATTCCATGGGGCTTGAATTTAATCGGCTTCGTCGGTGGGTTCGTACACGAGCGTGGTCAGTTGGGCGGGATCGTACCAGCGGTTGGCCAACTCCCGCACGTCTTGAGCCGTTACCGCGTTTACCTTGGCGCGAATTTCGTCAAAGGTTTCCATGCGGTTGAACAGCAGATAGGATCGTCCCAAAGCCGTCATCCACGCCCCCGGACTTTCTTGTGCGAGGGCCATCTGACCCAACAGCTGCTGCTTGGCCTTGGCCAGTTGCACCACGCCCAAGGGGACTTCGCGCAATTGACGCAATTCCTTGTGGATCAAACGCACAGCTCGGTCCACGGCGTCGGAATCCGTGCCCACATAGATGCCCTGCAAGCCGGTGTCTGAGTACGGGGTGAAAAAACTCTCGATTTGGTAGGCAATGCCGTAGCGCTCCCGAATGTTCAAGTTCAAGCGGCTGCTCATGGCCGGTCCGCCCAACACGTTGTTCAGCAACACGCCGGTGGTCAGAGCGGGATCGTGCACGGAAAGGGCTCTGCTGCCCAGCACCACGTGGCATTGGTGGGTGTCGCGTCCGGTTTTTTGCACTGGAGCATACGAAGGTGCGGGGGATCGTTGGGGTACGGGGGCGTTTAGGGACTCCGGTAAGTCGGCCGTCAAACGAAGCAAGAGGCGCTCCAGACGGGCGGCGGAAATCCGGCCCACGGAAGACAGGACCATGTTTGCGGGAACGTAGTGCGTGCGCACAAAACGCAGCACTTGCTCGCGGGTAAATGTTTGCAACGACTCTTTGGTGCCCAAAATATTGTGACCCAACGCGTGCCCCGCAAAGAGGAGCTCTTCAAAATCGTCAAAAATCAACTCCGACGGAGCATCCAAGTAGGCGTCGATTTCGTCCGCAATAACCTCTTGTTCTTTCTTCAGCTCCTTCTCCGGAAAGACCGATCGGAAGGCAATGTCTAGCAGGACGTCCAACGCGGCCGGGTAATTTTCCGCCAGGAAACTGGCGTAGACGGTGGTGTCTTCCTTGCCGGTGTAGGCATTCAGCTCGCCCCCAGCGTCCTCGATCTTGGACAGGAGGTGGAACGGTTTGCGCTTTGAGGTGCCCTTGAACAGGAGGTGCTCAATGAAGTGCGCCAGGCCGGGTTCGTCCGGACCTTCGTCGCGGGTTCCGGCCCGTACGATCAAACCGATGTGCCCCGTGGGTGCAGCCGTTTCTTGGTGCACCCAACGCAGACCGCACGGCAAGGTCCCGGCAACCCAGGGCGTCACGGCTTTTTCAGCCACTGATCCAACCAGCCAAAGAACTCCGTGTTCCAGACCATGGCGTTCTGCGGCTTCAAAACCCAATGTCCTTCCGTGGGAAAATACACGAATCTACTGGGTACGTTGCGCAGTTGCGCGGCTTGGTAGGCCATCATGCCTTGGCTTTCTGGAACGCGGTAGTCCCGTCCGCCGTGGATGACTAAAATCGGGGCGTTCCAGCGGTCCACGTAGTTGCTGGGGTTGTGGAGGTCGTAGCTCACCGGAGGTGCGGGTGCCCAGTAGGGACCACCAATGTCGTGGTTGGCAAAAAACATTTCTTCCGTGGTGAGGTACATGCTGCGCAAATCAAAGACGCCGCAGTGACTGATCAAGGCCTTGAAGCGGTTTTCGTGGATGCCGGCCAGTAGGTACACGGAGTATCCGCCGTAGCTGGCGCCCACGGCGCCCAGGGCTTCTTTGTTCACGTACGGCTCCTTCGCCACGGAGTCGATGGCAGACAAGTAGTCCTTCATGGCCTGCCCGCCCCAATCGCCAGAGATGGCTTCGTTCCATTCTTTGCCGAATCCGGGCACGCCGCGTCGGTTGGGGGCCACCACCACGTAGCCGTTGGCGGCCATCAGTTGGAAGTTCCAGCGGAAGGAGTAGAATTGCGACACGGCGCTTTGGGGACCGCCTTGGCAGTACAGCAAAGCGGGGTAGCTCTTCTTTTCGTCGAAGTTGGGGGGCAATACCACCCAGGTCAACATTTTCTTGCCGTCGGTGGTGGTGATCCAACGTTTCTCCACCTTGCTCTTGGCAATGCCGGCGTAGGCGGCGTCGTTCACGTGGGTTAAAGCTTTGGCATCGCCGCCGGCCATCGAAAACACAAACAATTCGTTGGCGCGATTGATGTCTTGGCGTTCGGCTACTACGGTGGTGCCGCCGGCTCCGAAGGCGCCGTAGTTGAAGTCGCCGCTGGTCAGCGGCGTTACCTTCTTGACGGAGGGGATGCCCCCGGCCGGACGCGGTACAAAATCCACCCGCGCAATTTGCTGGGTAGCCTGGGTGGCGTACTGAAACAACAACGTATTTGAATTGAGCCACTTGTACGATTCAATGTACTCCTCGTCCAACAAGCGCACGGCGTTGCGGCCCGCACCGGGACCGGAACGCAGGGCCACGGCCCACAGCTGGTTGACGTCGGACTCAAAGCCGTCCGTGGGCATGGAGAGGTACGTCAAAACCGAACCGTCGGGCGAAAAAGCCGGTTGGCTTTCGTAACCGGGCTGGCCGGGCAACTCCGTGGTGGATGCGGATTCGCGGTCGTGCAGGAAGATTTGGCTGTTGGTGCTGAGGGCGAACTCCTTACCGGTCTGACGTTTGCACACGTAGGCAATGTAGCGGCCGTCGGGGCTGATGGCGTAGGCGTCCGACCCGCCCATGGGGGGCAAAGGCGAGGAATAGGCCAACCCGTCCAGAAGGTCCGTAAAGGCCGTCGCGGGGGTGGTGGCGTTGAGGTCCAGTAATGACCAAGCCGGGTGCTCGTAGGAGTTGTCCGTCCAGTGGTCCCAGTGGCGGTACATCAGATCGTTGTATGCCTTGTAGTCTGCTTTGGGGTATTCTGGGTGCCCCTCGGTGGGAGCGGTACCCACCTTTTGAACCACGGTAAACACGGCCAACAGGCGACCGTCTTTGGTTTCCTGAACCTTCAGGTTGGAGATTCCGTCGGGAAACTGGGTGTGCTGTTTGCGGTCCGTTCCGTTGACCCCGACGGTCCACAACTGGCCTTGGTACAGGTACCCCACCCGCGCGCCTCCGCGCAGGAAAAAGGCATCGGTCTCTGCTCCTTCCGTTTCCGTGAGCGCACTGGCGATGCCGCTTTTGGTGTCCACCGTGAACAGATTGCGCTCGCCCTTGTTGGCGGCCACGTCGTACCGAGCTACGCCGTACACCGCACGGCTTCCGTCCGGGCTGACCGCTTCCAGGGAAACGCGTCCCAATTTCCACAGGGTCTCCGCGGTCAAGGGTTTGGAGTCGTTCACCGAAGGGGAATCGCCCACGGCGGTGTTGGACGTGCCTTGGGCCATGCCCAATGCGGGTGCTGCCACCAGGGCCAATGCGTACAGTGCTTTCATCGCAAATACTGTTTTTCGTAATACTGTTGGTAGGTGCCGCTGGTCACGTTGGCCAACCATTCCGGGTTGGTCAGGTACCAGTCGACGGTTCGCGCCAGGCCTTCTTCAAAGGTGACGGATGGCTTCCAGCCCAATTCGCGTTCTATTTTGGAGGCGTCGATGGCGTAGCGCTTGTCGTGCCCGGGGCGGTCTTTCACAAAGGTGATGAGTTGGGCGCTTTGCCCGGCGGGGCGGCCCAGTTTTTCGTCCAGGATGCGGCACAGCAAATGCACCAAATCCAAATTGGTCCACTCGTTCCACCCGCCAATGCAGTAGGTTTCGCCGGGAACTCCGGAGCGGTAAACGGTTTCAATGGCCGTGGCGTGGTCTTCCACAAACAACCAATCACGCGTGTACTGGCCGTCTCCGTAAACGGGCAAGGGCTTGCTTTCCAGGATGTTGTGAATCATCAAGGGAATCAACTTTTCCGGAAAATGATGCGAGCCGTAGTTGTTGGAGCAGTTGGACAGCACCACCGGCAGGCCGTAGGTCTCGTGGTAGGCGCGCACAAAGTGGTCCGACGCCGCTTTGCTGGCGCTGTAGGGGCTGTTGGGGCTGTACGGGGTGGTTTCGGAGAAGTAGCCTTCTGCGCCCAGGGCGCCAAAGACCTCGTCCGTACTGATGTGGTAGAAACGTTTGCCGGCAAAGCCGTCGGCCTTCCAAGCGGCCACCGCCGCGTTCAGCAGGGTCACCGTACCGATCACGTTGGTACGCACAAAGGCCATGGGGTCTGCAATGGACCGGTCCACGTGGCTTTCTGCGGCCAAATGGATCACTCCATCGGGTTGGTACTGCGCAAAGAGCCGGGCCACCTCGACAGCCTCCGTGATGTCCACGCGCTCAAACACGTAGTTGGGGGCGCCGGCCACGTCCACCAAATTCTCCAAATTCCCGGCGTAGGTCAGGGCGTCCACGTTGACCACGCGCGTTTGGGGGTTGCGCAGGAACCGTCGGACCGTGTGGGAGCCGATGAACCCGGCACCGCCGGTGATGAGGAGGGTTTCGCGGAAATTCATGAGCGCTGCAAACGGTTCAAATGCTGGAGGTTGACTTCAGGACGTGCTGCTGCCAACGCCAAGCGTCGGCCATGGCCTCGTCCAAGGTACGTTTCGTTTTCCAACCCAAAACGCGTTCGGCCTTGGCGGTGTCTGCGTAGGCGGCCACCACATCGCCGGGGCGTCGGGGGGCAAAATTCCACGGTAGGGAAGCGCCGGTGGATCGTTCGAAGGACTGTATGACCTCCAAAACGGTGGATCCGGTGCCCGTGCCCAGGTTGAACACTTCCACGGATTCCTCACTCGTGCGGTCCAGCAATCGCTCCAAGGCAACGGCATGTGCCTCCGCCAGGTCCACCACGTGGATGTAGTCCCGGATGGCGGTGCCGTCCCGCGTGCGGTAGTCGTTGCCAAAAACGCTCAAGGCCGGGCGAATTCCAGCAGCGGTTTGGGTCACAAAAGGAACTAAATTTTGCGGCACGCCCAAGGGCAACTCGCCAATCAGGGCCGACGGGTGGGCACCAATGGGGTTGAAATACCGCAGGGCAATGGCGTGAAAACCGTGCGCCCGAGCGGCGTCGCGCAGCATCTCTTCGCCAATTTGCTTGGTGTTTCCGTAGGGGGACTCCGCCGGCAAGATGGGCGAACCTTCCGCAATGGGCAGGTGCTCCGCTTGGCCGTAGACGGTGCAGGAAGAGCTGAACAAAAACGCCGTCTCCGGCTTTTGCGCCACCCGTTCCAAGAGCAACGCCTGGCTCATCAGGTTGTTTCGGTAGTACTTCAACGGCTGGGCCACGCTCTCCCCCACGGCCTTGTGGGCGGCAAAGTGAACGATTCCGTCCACGTGCGGCAAGGTGGGCCACCAAGCTTCCACGGCAGCGGCGTCGGACAAATCGACGTTGTCCCAGCGCGGGCGAATGCCGGCAATGGCTTCAATGCCGTCCAGTACCTCCGCCCGGGTGTTGTCCAGGTTGTCCACCAGCACCACGTTGTAGCCGCGCTCCAAAAGCACGACAGCGGTGTGCGCGCCGATGTAGCCCAGGCCACCCGTTACCAGTACGGTCTTCATTTCACAAAGGCTTTAAAGTCCCGGTGTTCCTGCTTGTAGAGGACCTCCTCCGGCAAATTTCGGAAGGCGTCGTAGGTAATTTTCAGGCCCTCGGCCCGGGATACGCGCGGCTCCCAGCCCAAGATCTCGCGGGCCTTGGTGATGTCCGGCTGGCGCTGGGTGGGGTCGTCCTTGGGCAACGGCTCAAAAACGATTTTTTGAGCCGTTCCGGTGAGCTTGATGATCTCCTCCGCAAACTGCAAAATGGTGATTTCGTCCGGGTTGCCAATGTTCACGGGCAGGGCGTAGTCGCTCAGCAACAGGCGGTAGATGCCTTCCACCAAATCGTCCACGTAGCAGAACGAACGCGTTTGACTGCCGTCGCCAAAAACGGTGAGGTCTTCGCCGCGCAGGGCTTGGCCAATGAAGGCCGGAAGTACCCGACCGTCGTTCAGGCGCATGCGCGGTCCGTAGGTGTTGAAAATGCGGATGATGCGCGTTTCCAGGCCGTGGTAGGTGTGGTAGGCCATGGTAAGTGCCTCCTGAAAGCGTTTGGCCTCGTCGTACACGCCGCGCGGGCCGATGGGGTTCACGTTGCCCCAGTAGGCCTCCGTTTGCGGGTGCACCATGGGGTCGCCGTAGACCTCGGAAGTGGACGCCACCAAAATGCGCGCCTTCTTGGCCAAGGCCAGGCCCAAGCAGTTGTGGGTGCCCAGGGAACCGACCTTCAGCGTTTGGATGGGAATCTTCAGGTAGTCGATGGGCGACGCCGGCGAGGCAAAATGCAGGATGTAGTCCAGCGGGCCGTTCAGGTGGATGTGCGTGCTGACGTCGTGGTGCACAAAGGTGAATTGCGGCAAGCTCTGAAGGTGTTCCAGGTTGCGCAAATCGCCGGTAATGAGGTTGTCCATTCCCACCACTTCGTAGCCTTCCGCGATGAAGCGGTCGCATAAGTGGGAACCCAGGAATCCGGCGGCGCCGGTGATGAGGATGCGGGGCATGCGGTGGCTGGTATTAGTTGACGCCAATGCCGGCGTAGGTGAATCCGCGCTGCCGCAACTCGGCTCCGGAATAAATGTTGCGGCCGTCCAGTAGAACGGGAGCATTCAAAGCCGCCAGAACGCGGTCCCAATCCGGCACTCGGAATTCAGGCCACTCCGTGATCAACAGGAGCGCATCCGCGCCGGTGAGGGCGGCGTACGCGTTTTCGGCGTAGTGAATGCGATCTTGCAGCTGGTGCTTGGCCTCCTCAATGGCCACGGGATCGTAGGCCGTGACGGTGGCTCCGCGGGCCAGCAACGCTTCCGCAATAACCACCGACGGCGCCTCGCGCATGTCGTCTGTTTGCGGCTTGAAGCTCAGGCCCCAAAACGCAAAATGCTTGCCGCGAAGGTCTGCGCCAAAATGCGCCACCACCTTGGAAACCAAGACGTTCTTTTGGTCGTCGTTCACCGCTTCTACGGCTTCCAGGATGCGCATGGTGTAGCCGTTCTCCTTGGCGGTCTTGGCCAAGGCCTTCACGTCTTTGGGGAAGCAACTGCCGCCGTACCCGATGCCCGGGTAGATGAATTTGTTGCCGATGCGCGGGTCGCTGCCGATGCCCTTGCGCACCATGTTCACGTCCGCGCCCATGATTTCGCACAGGTTGGCGATGTCGTTCATGAAGGAAATCTTGGTGGCGAGCATGGCGTTTGCGGCGTACTTGGTCATTTCTGCCGACGGGATGTCCATGAAAAGCACGGGGTGACCGTTCAGCGTGAAGGGCTGGTAGAGTCGGGACAAAACCTCTTGGGCACGTGCGCTTTCCACGCCGCACACAATGCGGTCCGGTCTCATGAAGTCGTCGATGGCCGCGCCTTCTTTCAGGAACTCGGGGTTGCTGGCCACGTCAAACGGCAACGAGGAGCCGCGCTCGGTCAGGGCCTTCTGCAGGGCGCCGCGCACCTTCTCCGCCGTACCCACGGGCACGGTGCTCTTGGTAATGACCACCAGGTAGTCGTTCATGGTGCGGCCAATGCCGTCCGCCACGGCCAACACGTACTGCAAATCCGCGCTTCCGTCTTCGCCGGGAGGGGTGCCCACCGCAATGAAGGCGGCCTCCGCGCCCGGAAGGGCTTCCGCCAGCGAAGTGCTGAACTTCAAACGTCCGGAGGCCGCGTTGCGCTCCACAATGGCGTCCAAGCCGGGCTCGTAAATGGGCAGAATGCCCTTCTTGAGGTTGTTGATTTTCTGCTCGTTGACGTCAACACACGTCACGTCAATGCCGACGTCGGCCAAACAAGCGCCGGTGACCAGGCCTACGTAGCCGGTGCCTACTACTGCTATTTTCATGCAAACGAAAGTTGAGAAAGGGTTTGGTGGATGGTGTGAATGATGTACTGTATTTCGTCGGGCTGCATTTCCGTGTGGATGGGCAGCGACACCACGTTTTGCGCCAGGTGTTCCGCCACCGGAAAGGTTCCGACGGGGTATTCCGGGCGAGCATAGGCTTTTTGAAGGTGCAGGGGCACGGGGTAGTACACCATGGTGGGCACGCCGCGTTCTTGGAGGGCGGCCTGGAAGGCGGCCCGGTCCACGCCCTGCAGCAGCAAGGTGTATTGGTGAAACACGTGGGTGGACTGCGCGGCACGCACCGGAATGTTCAACCGATCGTTTCCAGAGAAGGCCGCGTCGTAGGCAGCCGCCACCGCTTGGCGACGGACCGCAAAATCCCGCAAATGCGGCAACTTCACGCGCAAAACGGCCGCTTGCAGGGTGTCCAGGCGCGAATTAACCCCCACCGTGTCGTGGTAGTACTTGACCTTTTGGCCGTGGTTGGCCATTTGCTGCAAAAGCGCGGCAAGATCGTCGTGTTGGGTGAACAGGGCGCCGCCGTCGCCGAAGCAACCCAAGTTCTTAGAAGGAAAAAAGGAAGTGCACCCAATGTGCCCCATCGTTCCGGCTTGGGCCGTTCGACCGTCCGAGAAGGTGTAGGTAGCTCCAATGGCCTGGGCGGTATCTTCCACCACAAAGAGGTTGAAGCGCTCCGCAACGCGCAAAAGGCCCTCCATGGGCGCGCACTGGCCAAAAAGATGCACCGGAACCACGGCCTTGGTGCGCGGGGTTACCGCCGCTTCCACCGCTTCCGGCTGCAGCAAAAAGGTATCGGGGTCCACGTCCACCAAAACCGGCGTCAAGCCCAGCAAGGCAATCACTTCCGCAGTGGCCACGTAGGTAAACACGGGCACAATCACCTCGTCGCCCGGTTTCAATCCCAAAGCCATGAACGCCAGTTGCAGGGCGTCGGTTCCGTTGGCGCAGGGCACCACGTGCTTAACCCCCTCGTGCGCGGCCAACTCCGCGGCAAACAACTTCACTTCCGGCCCCTGGATGAAGGCTCCGGAGGCCACAACGGCGTGCATCGACTCGTTGAGTCCGGGCTGCAAACGCTCCGCTTGGCGGAGCAAATCAACCATCTGAATGGGGCGCGGGGGCTGTGGGGCGGATGCGTTCACGTGAAGTAGGCGAATTTCGTCGAAGTCAGTCAACCACAAAGATACGGCACCGACGGGTGGCGGGTATGTTTTACCTTTGTTTGAAATGGTAGGATTTACCCGACTTTTTGGCCTTTTGGTGGGTGTGTTGGCGTTGGCTTTTTCCGCCCACGGCCAGACCCCCGCAACAACCGGTCGCCCCACCCCCTCGACCCCTCCGAAAACGGTCGTTCCTGGAACGCGTGGATTCGCCGCGGCACCTGTCCCCATGCGCGGTGCACTCATCCAGGTGGGTTTGGGAACCTACCAACCGCTCGGCGCTTGGGCCAAAACGTACGCGGGCGGCGGCACCCTGCATTTGGAACCGGCCTACAAAACGTCCAAAAACTGGATTTGGTCCCTACAACTGCGTGCCTTGTACGGCATGCGCGTCAAAATAGACTCGTCGTTGTTGGGATTCCTGACCACCGAAGACAACCAAATTTTGGGGTTGAGCGGCAGCTATGCGGAAGTGCGCACGGAAGGACGCGGGACGCAGCTGGGCATGCAGTTGGGCAAGGTGGTGCCCTTGGGCGGAACGGGAGCAAAATCGGCTGCCGCGCGCAACTCCGGCTTGGACCTTCGCGCGGGCGCCGGCTGGCTCCAGCACCGCATCCTGTTCTTCAACCCCAGCGGCGGCGTGCCCATGGTCTATGAGCCGTACCGGTACGGTTTGGACCGACTGCACCGCGGCCTCTACGCCCAGCAAAGCATTGGTTTTCTGCGTCAGTCGCGCAACAACGAATACGGCTGGTCCGTTGCCTTGGAATTTCAGCAGGCCCGACTGACCCCGCAACGGGGCTACAACTACGACACCCGCCTCCCGGACACGCAAGCCAAGTGGGATTTTTCCGTGGGCGTTCGCGCGCTCTACAACCTGAACATCCTCCGCGCAGCCACCCCAACCACCGGCCCGCGTTTTTATGTGGATTGACGCTTTACTGGCGCCCTTTGCGGGCCAACTGTTCCGGGCCGGCGTCCGCGCGGCCGCCCTTTTGGGCCACCGGCGCGCCCAGGCCCTGCTCCGTTTTCGATCCAGCACCCCCATCCCCAGCGGCCCATTTGACCTCTGGATCCACTGCGCCTCGCACGGCGAGTGGGAAACGGTTCAGCCGGTGGTGCGCCGCTACCGCGCGGAACACCCTTCGGACCGCATCCTGATTACCTTTTTTTCCCCCAGCGGCCTCCACGCAAGCATCCCGACCTCCTTAAACGCCAGTATAGCCACACTCCCTTGGGACACCCCACGAGCCGTGCGCGATTTTCTGGACCGCACCCAGCCCAAGCGTTTGGTACTGGTGCAGTACGACCTC
>CANHXZ010000038.1 GCA_947464785.1 Flavobacteriales bacterium
AACTCAAAGGTGATGGGCAGGCCCGCGTACTCAATGAGCCGATCCGGGGAGTCGCCCAACCAAATGTTCTGCAAACGGCTGTACGCTAAGGCCGTGTCTTTGGTGATCAGCGCTCTGGCCACCTTGATGCCCAAAACGGGGTCGGACAAATCCACCCAAAAAAGCGAATCCGAGTAGGTGCGAATGTCTGCCCGCAAAGACAGTGGTTTTCCGTTTTTGGGAAGGTACTGCACCTTGGCAACGGTGCGCACAGCCGTGGTATCTGCGGCCAAAAGCTGTGCTTCCAATTGCGCCAACCGCTCCGCTCCGGAGAGTCTTGCGCGTACAACGGGCTCGCCTCCCGCCTCTGCAGGAGCAGCCACCGGGCGCGCACCGCACGAGGCCAGTGCCAACGCGATCGCCGTAAGTAAGAGCCAATGCTTCATGGTTGTTTGGGACGTAGGGCTTCCCGATGCTTTTGTACGGCGGGGTCTTCACTTCCGCCAAGGGTCCAACACAATTCGAGGGCGGCCCAGGCCGCCTCATGTTTTCCGGATTTATGCAAAACCCAGGCCAAGGTGTCCCAAAATGTATAGGGCACCTTTCCGCCGTTCTTGCCGGACAACCGAATAGCTTTGAGCGCTAAGGATTCGGCCTGAGCCAATTTCTCCCCGCGCACAGATAAAAAGTAGGCGTAGTTATTGCACACCACGGCATTGGCCGTATCCCGCGCCAACAACTCCTCAAACACCGCATCGGATTCCGCAGATTTACCGGCCCGGTGCAGAACCTCTCCCAGTTGCAATTGCACTTCAGACTTCAGTTCCGGTGCATTGCCGGTGTAGCGAAGTGCGGATCGGTAAACACGTTCGGCCGCTGGATAGTCTTTCTTTTTTTGCCAACCCAGCCCTTCAAAATAGTAGGAAAGTGCTTGCAGGGGGTAGGACAATTGTGCCTTGCGCGCATCTTGAATGAGGGCCTCCGCATCGTTGAGCTGCGCATCTGCTTGCAACAACCCCAGGTGCAGCGGCCACAAATCACCGCCGGGCAAGGCCAGCGCCCGCCGCCAGCGCTCGGCGGCCAAGGAGGTTTGACCCACGTGTTGCGCAATGTCTGCCGCGACGGTCCAAGCCTTGGCGTCGTCCGGATGTGCCTTCAGCACCAATTGCGACCACGAATCGTCCACAGCGGGACTGGCGTTCTCGCGCACCAGCAACCCCGCTACCAATTGAACTTTCCGGTCCAAGGCCAAGTTGGGGGCCGCCAAAACCTGCTTTGCGCTTTCCGCCGCTTCCGCAGAGCGTCCCGTCTGTTGGTACAGATCAAACAACATCCACGACGCCCGTCCGTCTGCGGGATCTCGGTTCAAGGCGCCCAAAAAGATGCGCTCTGCCTCTGCCCAGCGCTTTTGCTGCATCAGCAGCGAGCCGTATTGGCCCTCCAGTTCCGGATGGTTCGGAAAATCCGCCAGGGCCAACCGGAGCACCTCCAAAGCGTTTTCCGGCTGTTGGGGCAAATACAACTGCGCGCGGAAGGCCTCCATCTCTGGCGTTTTGCCGCCCCAGCGAATGGCCTCTTGGGCAAACCGTTCTGCCCGGTCCACCCGACCCAATCGAGCCGCTTGGAGCGCTGCCTCGTGGTAAACGTCTGCGTCTTGCTCGCCGTGCACCCGGAGCGAGTCCACACAATCCAATGCACGCTGCATTTGGCCGGACTCCTCGTACAGGGAACGCGTCAGGCGCCAAGCCCATAAATTGCTGCGATCCAATTCGTTGGACCGAATCGAATACGTTAAAGCTTGGGAATACTCTTTTTGGAGCGCGTGGAGTTCCGCCAGGGAATAGGCTGCGGCAAAGGCCGTCGGCTCCTTGGCCAAAATCTTGCCGTACACTTTGACAGCGCCCGCTAAATCCCCTGATTCCTTGCGACGAATGGCCTCAAAATACCAATTTCCTACCGTTGTCTCGCTTTGGGCGTTGACCGGTAGGGACGCCAACAACCCCAGTACGGCCCAAAGGACCCGACTGCGGAACGAGGCCATCCGAGGCTGCAATTGAGACGCAAACACCGGGAACAATTAGGCTTCCAATTGGGAATAATCGCCCAAACTCACGCTGGAAAAGCCCCCGTTGAGTTGTGCGTGGCTGCCGATCATGGAGTTCTTGAGGTTCATGCCGCAAACGGTGCTGTGGTTCTGCACCACGGTCCGAACCAGGGTTGTTCCTTCTACCGTTGAACCGGTTCCGATGCTGACGCCGGGGCCCACGGTGCTGTTGCGCACCACCGCGCCCGGTCCCAAATAAACGGGCGGGATGAGGGTGCTGTTTTCCACCACCGCGGTTGGGTCTTGCAGGGTCTCCGTGTGCTGAACGTATTCCAGGATGCGCACTGCAGTGTCTACGGTGTTGTCTTTGTTGCCGCAGTCCATCCAGTCGTTTACCTCGCCGGGCACGAAGACCAGGCCGTCGCGCTTCATGTTTTCCAAGGCGTTGGTGAGTTGGTACTCCCCTTTCTCTTGGATGTTGTTGTCGATCAAATACTGGAGTTCTTGGCGCAAACGGGCGCCGTCTTTGAAGTAGTAAATGCCGATGATGGCTAAATCGCTCACAAACTCCTGCGGCTTCTCCACGAAATCCGTGATGTGACCGGCGTCGTTCATTTTGATGACCCCAAAAGCACGGGGGTCTTCAACACTTTTGACCCAAATGACGCCGTCGGCTTTTTCGTCCAAACGAAAATCCGCCCGAAACAGGGTGTCCGCAAACGCAACCACCACAGGGCCCTCCAGGGCCTCTGCAGCGCACAAAACCGCGTGCGCGGTACCGAGCGGCTTCTCTTGGTAGTGGATGCTTCCACGGCCGCCCAAACGCGTTGCCACGTCCAGCAGGTCCCGTTCTACCTCCGCGCCAAAGTCTCCCACTACGTAGGCAACTTGGTTCAACTGATCGCCCACGATGGCCGCAATGTCTTCCACCAAACGCTGAACGATGGGCTTCCCGGCCAGGGGAATCAGGGGTTTTGGGGTGGTTAAGGTGTGGGGGCGCAGTCGCGATCCGCGTCCGGCCATGGGAATGATGATGTTCATAGTGGTTTTGGTTGGGTGTGGGGGTGCTTTTAGGAATACTGCGGCTTCCGCTTCTCCAAGAACGCCGTAGTGCCCTCGATGAACTCGGTCGTTTGGAAGCAGGCGCCAAAACGCTTTTTCTCTTCCGCAAATCCGGCGGTGGGGTTCTCCCATCCGGCGCGAACGGCGGCCAACGCCTCGGATAGGGCGTTGCCGGATTGTTGCGCAATCTGCTGACCCAGGGCCAGGGCTTGCGGCAAGAGGTCCGAACCCTCGTGTACGGAGTTGACCAACCCCCAGCGCTCAGCGGTCAGGGCGTCGATCATTTTGGCCGTTGCAATCATTTGCAAAGCACGGCCGTTGCCCACCAAACGGGGCAGGCGCTGCGTACCACCGTAGCCGGGGATGACGCCCAAACCAACTTCAGGAAGGCCCATTCTTGCGGTACTGGAAGCCAAACGAATGTGGCAGGCCATGGCCAATTCCAAACCTCCACCCAGCGCAAATCCATTGATGGCGGCGATGAACGGCTTGCTGCACTGCTCAATGCGGTCAAACACCAAGGCTTGTCCGCGGGTGGCCAACGCCTCGCCTTCTTCGGGCGAAAACGACGCAAACTCCGCGATGTCCGCGCCGGCAACAAAGGACTTTTCTCCGGAGCCGGTAAGCACTACGGCCCGAACCCCTGAATGCGCGTCCAAACGAACGACTTCTTCGTGCAATTCCTGAAGGACCGCTGCATTGAGCGCATTCAATTGAGCGGGGCGGTTGATGGTGACCACGGCTACGCGGTCTTGGATTTCAGTGATGAGGTACGACATGCCTCAAAATTACCGCTAAAATGCGGGATTAATGCGCCATCGGAAGCCAAACGGTAGCGGTGGTTCCCTGGCCCTCTTGGGATTGCATCCAAATGCGCCCGCCCATGGCCTCCACCAATCCCTTGGTGATGGCCAAGCCCAGGCCCGTGCCGCTGGATTTGGTGGTAAAATGGGGCTCAAAGACCTCTTCCAAACGCTTGGAATCAATGCCCACGCCGTTGTCTTGGACCCACAGTTCAATGGCTCCCTCCGACTCCCGTGCGCCCAAGGCCACTTGTCCCTTCTTGCCCTCCGGAATGGATTCCAGTGCGTTGTTGAGCAGGTTGTTCAAAATGCGCACCAGCTGGGCTTTGTCTGCCTTGACCACCCAGTCCGCTTGAAGCGGGTACACGCGTTCCACGGTGGGAAAGGACAGACGAATTTGGTTCAAAAAGTCCACCACCGGAAGTTCGGACTTTCGGCGTTCCGCAAAGGCAGCAAACTGCCCGAAATCGCTGGCCACCTGAGCCATGGCGTCGATTTGGGTGAGCATGCCGTTCGCAAAATCTTTGATGGACTCGGGCGTTTGTTGCGCGGCCTGCGACGCGTGCATCTGCACCATCAAACGCATGGGCGTCAAGGGATTTTTAACCTCGTGCGCCACCTGCCGGGCCATTTCCTTCCAGGCGTGCTCGCGTTCGGTCTGCGCTTGGCGTTTGTTCTGATCCGCCAACTGATCCACCATGCGGTTGTATTCCGCTATGAGCGCGCCCATTTCGTCGTTGCGGTCCCACACAATCCGCGCGTGGGTTCCGTCCTTCATGGGAACGCGCAAGGCGTCGGATATGGCGTCAAACCCGCGGGTTATGCTCCGGGACAGCCAAACGGATAAGTACGCCGCACCCAAAAACAGCAGCAAATGCAAGACCGCCAAGGCAGCGTAAAACTTCCGGTCCTGACTGGGGATTTGCTCAAAATTCACGTAGGGCAACACCATAATGGCCAGCGGCTCTCCCAAAGAATTGGTGATTTCCGTAACCTGGGCCATCACCTCGCCACTGTCTACGGGCCACGAAACCCATTCGTTGCTGGTGCGGGTGGCCAACAATTCGGGGGTCAGTACCAAGGGCAAAATGCTGTCGTCCACCAAGGCCGGGTTGGAAGACATGACCATTTCTCCGTCCAACGCATACAGGCCCAGATCCATTCGGTGGATGGACGCTATGTGGCACAGTTCATCGCTCAAAATGGCGGGCAACGAATCCGCCTGAAGTCCCCACGGGATTTCCCGCTCCAATTCGTGGGCTAGGTGCGCCTCTATGGCGCCTTCCTTGCGCTCCAACCGGTCTTCGTGGTACTCTTTTCGCTCCTCGCTAAAATGCCAAAAGCTGACCAGGCCGGTGGCGGCAAAACTGATCAATACCAAAACAAACATGGCCAGGGTTACCTGGCCACGAAGTGTTAAACGAGGGCCTTTCATGCCCCACAAAGATGCAACAACTGCGCCATTAGCCGTTCAAGGCCTCAGCACCCGCAACAATTTCCAAGATTTCGTTGGTGATGGCTGCCTGGCGAGCCTTGTTGTACTGCAACCGAAGCTCCGAACGCATGCTGTTGGCGTTGTCCGTTGCTTTGTGCATGGCCGTCATTCGGGCGCCGTGCTCGGACGCAACCGAATCCAACAACGCTTTGAATACTTGAATTTTGATGGTGGTTGGAATGAGGTCCAACAGAATTTCCTCTTTGCTGGGCGAGTACAAGTAATCACTTTGCGCTGCATGGCCTTCTGCCGCAGGCGCAGCGATGGGCAATACTTGCTCCGTCATCACCTCTTGAACCGCAGCGTTCTTGAACCGGTTGTACACTACGTACACCGCGTCCACTTGACCGCTGGTAAACGCTTCCATGACTTTCTGGCCGATCTCCTGCGCACCTGCAAAAGAAACACCGCCCATGGTGGCGTTGAAATCGCACGTCACCAAATCCAACTTGCGAAAAGGCTCGCTCGCCTTCTTGCCCACGCCCCAAACCTCGGCTTGAGCACCTTGAGCCTCGTACGAAGCGATTAACGCGCGGGTTGCCTTGAAAACGTTGGTGTTGAACGCGCCGCACAATCCCCGGTTGGAGCTCACCGGAAGTACCAAAACGCGGCGTACCGTGCGCTCTACCGCAAAGGGATTCTCAGAGGCATCCAACGTAGCACTCACATTGGACAATACCGCATTCAATTTCACCGCATAAGGGCGCATTTGCGTTACCGCGTCCTGCGCCTTCTTCAATTTGGCCGCCGAAACCATTTTCATGGCCGACGTGATCTGCATGGTGCTGGAAACCGATGCAATCCGATTGCGGAGCTCTTTCAGGTTGGCCATGCGGAATCTAAATTAGGCGGTGTAACCGGGTAAAACGTCTTTAGCAGCGGCCTCGATGGTTGAAATTTCTCCTTCGCCCCAAGCGCCCTTGCGGATGGCAGCCAAAACATCGGCGTGCTTGTTCTCCATCACGGCCAAAAATGCTTGCTCAAACGCCTTTACTTTCTCCACCGGTACCGCATTCAGCATGCCCTTGGTGCCCAAGTAAATGATGGCCACTTGCTTCTCCACACTCATGGGGTCGTTGACCGTCTGCTTGAGGATTTCCACGTTGCGGCGACCCTTGTTGATGACGTTCATGGTAGCGGCGTCCAAATCCGATCCGAACTTGGCAAATGCTTCCAATTCGCGGTACTGGGCTTGGTCCAACTTCAACGTGCCGGCAACCTTTTTCATGGGCTTGATCTGCGCCGAACCGCCTACGCGAGATACCGAAATACCTACGTTGATGGCCGGACGAACACCGGAGTTGAACAAGTCGGCCTCCAAAAAGATCTGACCGTCGGTAATGGAGATCACGTTGGTTGGGATGTAGGCGGATACGTCGCCCGCTTGGGTTTCGATGATGGGCAATGCTGTCAGCGAACCACCGCCCTTGACCTTGCCTTGCAAAGAAGGCGGCAAGTCGTTCATTTGGGACGCAATCGTGTCGTCCTTGATCACCTTAGCGGCGCGCTCCAGCAGACGGCTGTGCAGGTAGAAAACGTCTCCTGGGTAGGCCTCACGTCCTGGAGGACGGCGCAACAACAAGGAAACCTCGCGGTACGCTACCGCCTGCTTAGACAAATCGTCGTAAATGATCAATGCAGGACGACCGGTGTCGCGGAAGTACTCTCCAATGGCCGCGCCCGCAAACGGAGCGTAAAACTGCATGGGAGCAGGGTCGGAGGCATTGGCCGCAACGATTACGGTGTAGGGCATGGCGCCCTTTTCTTCCAAATTCTTCGCCAATGCGGCAACGGTAGAACCTTTCTGTCCGACGGCAACGTAGATGCAGAAAACGGGCTCGCCCTTGTCGTAAAACTCCTTCTGGTTCAGAATGGTGTCAATCGCCACGGTGGTTTTGCCGGTTTGGCGGTCACCAATGATCAATTCGCGCTGGCCACGGCCTACGGGAATCATGGCATCGATGGCCTTGATGCCGGTTTGCAGCGGCTCGTTAACCGGCTGACGGTAAATTACCCCCGGAGCCTTGCGCTCCAAAGGCATGTTGAACCGCTCACCCTCGATAGGACCTTTTCCGTCGATGGGGTTGCCCAACGTGTCTACCACGCGGCCCAGCATGCCTTCGCCCACTTCAATGGAAGCAATGACGCCGGTGCGCTTGACCGTAGAGCCTTCTTTAATGCCTTCAGCCGCACCCAACAACACGATACCGACGTTGTCCTCTTCCAAGTTCAACACGATGCCGCGGAGGCCGGTTTCGAATTCAACCAATTCTCCGGACTGAGCATTCTGCATGCCGTAAGCGCGGGCAATACCGTCACCTACTTGCAGCACCGTTCCAACTTCTTCCAGCTGGGACTCGGAGGCAAATCCGGACAATTGTTGGCGAAGAATCGCCGAAATCTCTGCAGGTTTTACGTCTGCCATGGGGTTCGATTTAGAGGTCTGCGATGTACAAGTTGTTCTCAAACTGGCGCTTCAATCCTCGCAAGGAGCGCGCCACCGTAGCGTCCACCTGGCGGTCACCCACCCGAACTACTACGCCGCCGATTAATTCCGGCTGAACTTTTTCGTTCAATTCAACATTCGCAGCACCCCCCGCGGCCAATTTGGCCAAAAGAGCTGTGCGCTGTGAATCGGTCAAAGGAGCGGCGCTCGTTACGAACGCGCGCACAATATTCTTCTCGGACAAATACAGGTCCGTGTAATTTTCTAAAATAGCGACTAAGTGCGCTTCGCGTCCGTGGTTGATCACCAAGTTCACAAACAGTACCATCAAAGGACTGAGTTGGTTGGAGAAGGCCGTTTTGAACGTATCCACTTTCTGCGAAGGCTTGATGACCGGACTCTTCAAAAGCGCGCGAAACTCGCGGCTGTCCTTCTCCACAACCAACAAGAAATCGGCGTCGGTTTTCACCGAATCCAAAACTCCTTGCTCCCGGGCTAAGTCCAAAAGAGCCTTGGCGTAACGACTCGCGGCGCGCAACGTGCTCATGAGATCAATTCAATTTTACGTCTTCCAAAGCGCGATCCACCATGGCCGCTTGGGCCTTGGCATCACTCAACTCAGCGCGCAAAATGCGCTCGGACATTTCTACAGCCAATTGCGCTACCTGGTTCTTCACCTCGGTCATGGCGGCCATCTTTTCCATGTGGATTTGCTCGCGAGCGATTTCCAAAACCTTGGAAGCTTCCGCGGAGGCAGTAGCCTTGGCGTCCGAAACCGTTTTGTCGCGAATCTCACGGGCTTCTTTCAAAATACGCTCCCGCTCTTCGCGGGTCTCTTTCAAAAGCTGCTCGTTGCTGGACTGCAAGGCTGCCATCTCTGCGCGGGCAGCATGTGCTGCTTTTAACGCATTGTCAATGGAGGCCTCACGGTCTTTAACCGCGGCCAAAATGGGCTTCCACGCCAAGCTGCGCAGCAAGACCACCAGGATGAGAAAAGTGAGCGTGGTCCAAAAAATGAGACCTAAGCCCGGGGTTACTAAATCCATGCTCGGAAATTTGAACGATTGGAAATGATTCCATAGCCACAAGCCTGCGACCCCGAAGGGCCGCAGGATGTGCTATACGAGTCGTCGAATTACTTCAAGAACGAAACAACGATGCCGAACAAACCAGCACCTTCGATAAAGGCGGCGGAAATCAGCATGGCGGTTTGAATCTTGCCCGAAGCTTCCGGTTGGCGAGCGATGCCCTCCATTGCGGAGCCACCGATACGGCCGATGCCGAGTCCTACACCCAATACAGCGAGTCCAGCTCCAATTGCAGCGATACTACCAGTCATGTTTGTGATTTTTAAAGTGAAACAAGTGAAACAAAAAGTTAATGCGCGGCTTCGTGACCGTGGTCGTGGCTGTGGTCTTCCAATGCCGTGCCGATGTACAACGCAGACAGCGTGGTGAATACAAAGGCCTGCAAGGCAGCAACCAACAATTCAAGAGACGAAATGAACAAAGACAACAAGATCGAAGCGGGAGATACCCAAACGGTCTCCAAGATGAAAACCAACGAGACCAAACTCAGTATAATGATGTGGCCGGCGGAAATGTTGGCGAACAAACGAATCATCAAGGAAAACGGCTTTGTGAACAAGCCAATGAATTCAACAACTGCCAAGAGCGGACGAAGCGCTACCGGCACACCGGGCATCCAAAACACGTGTGCCCAGTAATCTTTCGTGCCGTTGACGTTGGTCAAAATGAACGTTATAACGGCCAAAACCAAGGTGACGGCAATGTTGCCCGTTACGTTGGCACCACCGGGGAAGAACGGCACCAAGCCGAGCAAGTTGTTCAACCAAATGAAGAAAAACAAAGTCAACAAGTAGGGCGTAAAGCGGTCCACGTGCTTGGGGCCAATGTACACCCGAGCAATTTCGTCGCGAACAAAAAGAACCAAGGGCTCCACAAAACCGGCCATCCCGGTGGGAGCCTTGTTGGATCCTACTTTCTTGTAGTGGCGCGCGGTGCTCACAAATAGCAGCAACAGCAAGATCGCAACCACGAACAAGGAAACTACGTTCTTGGTAATGGAGAGGTCGATCAACGTTCCGTGGTGCTCTTCACCGGCGAAATGAATCTTTTCGTGGTGGTTTACAAAGGACATTCCGTTGCGGTCTACAACCACTTTGCCGGAATTGTCGTGGTGAAACTCAGCGCTGGAGAACGAGACCAAACCGTGGTCCGTCCACAAAATAACGGGGAGATCAATGCTCACGGCGTGGCCGTTCCAGTCCATCAAGTGCCAGCTGTGGGCATCCTTGATGTGGTGCATGATCATTTCCGTCGGGTCAAATTTTGACTGTTCCGCGGCGGGGCCAGAAGCGTATTCCGCCTCTGCGTGCGCCGATGCCCAAGCACTTCCGGCCGAAACCAAAAATGCAAAAACAATAAATCCAAGGGTTTTGATCTTGATCATGCGCCGTTTTAAATGCGCGGCAAAATTACGCACAAAACCGGAGATTTCCTACCGGCTTCTCAGCAACCGAACCAAGACAACCGTTTCCACGGCAATTTGCGCCACAAAGAGCCCCACAAACACCAGTGCATCGGTGCGGTAACCTTCTGGTTTTTGGAGGGCAAGCGGCAGCACGACAACGCCCAAGCCCAGCAGCATACGCACCAAGGAAAGCGCCATGTACACCATTCCGGCCTTTTCTGGGTCGCGTTCCCAAAAGCGCTGGGTCACCCAAACCAAGCCAACCCCCATGACCATTAAATAAATATCGCCCAATCCGTAGTAGGTGTTGCCCATGCCGGTGGACACCAAATAATGAAAGACCGCCGTGAGCGGATAGAGGGCGTACAGATACTTCATTTTGTTGCTTGTATTTCGCGAATGATCCAAACCAGGGCCAACACAACCCCCAGCAGCGTGAGGCCTACCGTTCCCCAAGGAGCCCAACCCCAATGGGCGTCGGTCCACGTTCCCAAAAAAGCAAATAGGCCAATGATGGCGCCCATTTGAAAGGCAGCTCCTAAGAAACGGAGGAAGGGGTTCAAACGGCTTTTTTATCCGAGTTTACCGGGGCAGCAGCATCGGAATCGCTCAACGTGCGCACCACGGTGGTCATGGCGCACTGTCCGGTAAACTCCGCACCGGGTTCCACCGCCAATTTGCCGGTAACCACGTCTGCGTGCACCTTGGACGTTGCTTGGAGCATCAACAATCCCTTGATGTGCAATTTTCCTTTGAACGAGCCGCCAATCGTTGCTTCCGCGCAATGCACTTCGCCTTCCACCCAGCCTTTGTCTCCAATGACCAGCTTTCCGGCGAGCTTTAAATTGCCCTTGATCCGACCGTCCACGCGAACGTCGCCCGTGGATTGAATATCGCCCACGATGTCCGTGCCGGCCAAAATCCGGTTGCTGATTTGGGGGTTGTCGGATTGGGGTTTGGAGTTCATCAAAGCCATGTGCAAAAATTTAGTTGGGCGCGGACTCGCCGAGCGCGGTGAGAAAATTTTGAGCCTGAGTGGCTTCCGGTGAGTTGGGGTGGCTGGAAACAACGTTTTTGAGCGCTGAAATATACGCCTTTTCTCCCTGTAACTTTCCCACGCACAGGGCATTGAGGAGTGCTGGCTTGGCCCCCAAGGAAGTGGCTTGGGGCAAAATTTGGAGGGCCTCTTGGGGCTTGCCTTGCGCAAAGGCCGCCAAAGCGCGCTCGTAGGCAGCAACAACGGGATCGACGGGTTCTTCTTCCACCGTGTTTTCGCCGCGTGCCTTGCGGGATAAAGGATGGTCCGGAAAGCGCTGCAGCAAGGTTTTCAATGCGTCGTCGGCCCGCAACTGTTGTTTGTTTTGGGCATACATCCGGCTCAAAGCAAACCACACCAAGGGTTCTTCCGGATAATTCTTGGACCCGTAGGTTTTGATCCAATCGTTGTAGACCGTCTGTGCTTCTTCCAAATCGCCTACTTCGTCTCGGTAAATAGCCCCCAGTCGGACGCGGCTTTTGCGGAGCTGGGAACGAACCGAATCGCGAGCGCTTTCGGACTTGGGCACTTGGGCGATGTAGGCTTCGGCATTGTAGCGTTGTTCGCCCGACGGTTCGGACGATTTCAGGCCGTCGGAATCCTCTTCATCGGGGTTGGACGCTGAGGCGTCTGCAAAACCGGACGCTGCGGACTTCCACTTCCAATTGTCCGCATCCGGACGGTCGCCCCACCTGCGGGTAAAGGTGGCCACGGACGAAGCGCGAATTTGGGGGTTGTAAAACAGCCACGCATTCCCGCCACCACCTGCCGCTGGGCCGGCGTCTGCCAACAGGGCGCCGCGCTCCGCATTCATGCGCGCAATCTCGTCCGCGCGGCGGTCCGCTTCTTGTTTCTTCGCGTCGGCCAACCGCAACTGCCCCACGTACTGGGTAAAGTAGCGCTGCAACTCGCCGGGGTTCATGTCCGCAAGGCGCAACAAACTGTCTTGCAACGAAGCGTAATTCAACTCCGCAACCAGTCTGTTGAGGGCAGACCGACGCTTGGCCCAATCCGACTTCAGACGGTGTCCTTCCGGCAAAAGCTGAACCGCAGAGTCTACGTCCAACTGCGCTTTGGGATACAAGCGGTCTTCAAAAAACAACTGTCCACGAGCGGCGTGTCCCAAACCCTTTTGCTCGGGCTGGGCAGTGCTCAAGGAAATACTCTCCCCCAGTGCTTCGTAGGCCAATGCGCGCTTTCCGGCCTGCAAGTAAATCTGAGCAATGGCGTAGTAGACCTGGCCTCGGTACTGGGCGTTCTTGCTCTCTTTGGCCAACTTCTTCAAGGTGGCAATTCGCTTGGCCTCGGACTGGCCGCCGGATTGCAAAAGGGCAGCGCGCAGGGTGGATTCTACCACCAAGGTGTATTCCAACGGCGTTCCACGCGCACACCGACGATACGCCTGTGACGCCAGATCCGAATCGTCCATCTTTTGGGCAATTTGGCCCGCCAGAAAGTACCAACGCGCGGCCGTGGGACCGGAAACACCGGGAGCCGCTTTGAACAGGGCGTCCACGGCCTCGTCGTACCGCTTTTCTTTGAGGTGAACCATGGCCCAAACCGCCTGTACGTGCGGTTTCAATGCACGAATCAACTCCGGATCGCGCTCCAATTCTTCCAAGAGGTTGGCCGCCGCAAAAGCATTTCCCTGTTCCGCATACAGCCGCGCGGTGGCCCACTTGGCCTTTTGGGCTGCTGGGGTTTTGGGGGCGTTTCGCAACACTTGACCGTACGCTTCCATCGCTTTGTAGGGCTGACCGGAAGCACCGTAGGCGTCGCCCATCAGCAGGTAGGCGTCAAAAACGGCCTGGTTCTTCTGGCGGCCGCCCACCATCATGCTGTGTTCCTGAATTGCTTTTCCGGCTTTTTCTACGGCCCGTCGCGCCGCAGATTCATTGCCTTGCTGCGCCGCTTTGGTCCTTCCCGGATACACCGGCAGAAAATCATCCACCGCGTCTTTGTGGTTCTTTTCTGCCTGCCGCTGCGCTTCCAGCAAGGCTTCGCGCCCGTTGAACAAAACGTTAAACTGAGCCGTAGTGCGGTGGTAAAAGCGGTTGGGTGCCTTGTCTACCGACCGGCTGCAGCCGCCCACCACCAGGGCCAGGCCCAACAGGCCCACAGGAATCCATTTCACGACAGAGGAGTAACGCA